>JAGWRQ010000003.1 GCA_028869615.1 Candidatus Methylomirabilota bacterium
GACCGTGAGGATCTCGTACGGGATGGTTCCCAGTTGTTCTGACCAGTCCGCGATCGAGATGCACTCCTCGCCGTCTCGCCCCAGCAGCGTGGCGACCTCTCCCTCGCATGCCTGTGGTACGTCGGTAACGTCGATCAGGCATTGATCCATTGTGATCGTTCCTACTTGCCGAGCCCGCCGACCGCGAACCAGGACGTCGATCCTGTTGGAGAGGGCGCGAGGGATGCCATCGCCATAGCCGATCGATATGGTGGCCAGTCGCGTCTGACGGTTTGTTCGAAAGGTATGGCCGTAACTGACCCCGGTTCCTGGTGGAACTGTCTTGACGAAGATGATCCGCGCTTTGACAGAGAGGGCGGGGCGAAGAGCCACAACGTCCTGAAGGCGAGAGGTCGGGTACAAGCCATACTGAGCCAACCCGATCCGGACTAAGTCGAAGTGAGTGTCAGGGGATGTCAAGGTAGCGGCAGAATTAGCCAGGTGAGCTAATGGGGGCTGGATTCCCTGCCGCTGTAGCATATCCACTAGCTTGGCGAATCGTTCGAACTGCTCCCGGGTTGTCGTGGGATCGACGGCGTCAGCCGTGGCGAGGTGACTGTAAAGGCCGGAAACCGTCACATTGGGCAGGATCCTGATCGTGCTCAAGAGCTCTTGAGCCTCCTGCCAGGCGACTCCCAAGCGGGACATGCCGGTATCGACCTTCAGGTGAGTCTGGATCGGTCCCAGACCTGCCACAGAAAATTGACGGGCCTGGTCGAGGCTGCAGACGGTCGGCTGCAGTCGATATTCGGCAATCGCCTCGGTCTCCTCTTTGCAGATCGCGGGGCTAAAGAGGAGAATCGGCGTGTCGATCCCTGCCCTTCGTAAGTGGATTCCCTCTTCAACTGTGGCTACGGCGAGCCATGACGCGCCGGCTGATAGCGCGGTCTGAGCGACCGCCACCGCGCCGTGGCCGTAACCGTCGGCCTTGACGACCGACATAAACTGCGTAGAGGGTCGCAGCAGCCGTCGAATTGCCACTATATTGTGGCGGATCGCTCCGAGATCGACCTCTACCCAGGCACGGTGGGTCGCGGGAACCCGATCGGCTGCCCAGCCGAGCCTCTGATCAATACCCATACTTTTTAACCGTCAAGCGTCACAACACAATACGGCCCACCGAGACTTCAGCCCAAAAACTTTCGAATCCAAGCCGCCCGGAGGATGAGGTCGCCGAGGTCTTTGGCGCTTCCCTCCCGAACCCGCTTGATCATCGTCGCCGTGACCTCCCGGTGGGCATGATCAGTGGAGGGGATAAGGCTGAGCAGTTGGATGGTCGTCTGGATCTCCTCTGCCGCGGTAGGGGGGAGGAGGGTGAACGCTTCCTCATTGAGATACCGAAGGGCATCTTTGAGGTCGTCTTCGAAACCCGGATCAATCTCCCTCAGCAAGGCCAGATCCTCCTGACCAAGACAGGAGAGGCCGAGGATCTCCGGGGGCAGGCCTAAAGAGTAGAGGGCGGCACAGAAGGAGATGGCGCGGGGGAGCGAGACCCCGCCCAGGCTCCGGCTATAGCCGAACAGACCGATATGCAGTTTCCGCATCCGACGCCTGGGGACAGCGGAGGCTATGTGATTCATCAGGGGGGCTATTGCGCTCACCTGGCGCTGGTAGCACGCGGAGAGCCGCTCGATCAGATCGCTGATCTTTTCCTCCGGCTCTACCGGCTTGGCGCTCTTTCTGGGTGCGTTCTTGAGGGTTTCGATGGCCCGGATGATTGCCGGGGCCGGATGGTCGTACTTGAAGGCCGACTGGATTGTGAACGTCTGAACGCTTGGATGCTCCGCAAGGTGCCGTTCCACGGTATCGGGCCGGAAGTTGCCGCGAAACGGGGCGCTTCCGGCCCCAAGGATTGGATAGATGGGGATCCCCAGTTCTTGCTCCAGCCTTTCCAGGCGACTCAAGGCCGCCTTGACCAGGAGGCTGGCTGCCAAGCTCCCGTAGTTTAAGGCGGGATCGGAACGGGCCAGGAAGACGCGCTGGTACGAGAGGTCTTTACCTTGCAGGTACGCGCGGACAATCGCATCGGCCCGAAGCAACGATTCCTTATCCTCGATTAATGGGATGATCTGGATGGCTGCGGGATGAAACTCTCCGATCCACTCTTTGAGAGAGATATCGCCGGGTGTAAGAACCGCCTCCTCCTTCCCCGTGACGAAGACCTGATAGTACCGGAGGACCCGGTTCAACTCCTCCGCCGAGGTGGTCATGGGGAAGATGATCTCGAAGACGGGGGCGACATCCTCCCCGTAAAAGAGGCGGGCTACGTCGTTCGCTCTGGGGATTCCTTGGAGGACTTCAAGGAGGATCTTCCCCTGGGTCTTTTCCACCGCAGGGTTTGGAACTCGCAAGGTCAGGAACATCTCCCGTCCCAAGGGAAACGCCCGGAAGAAGCTCTCATAGGTGGTCAGGAGCTTCTCAACAACGAACTCATCGACCTCCTTTCCCTCGAAGTCCCACATCTGCTCGTCACAGCCTAAATGGGAGAATGCGTAGTAGGCCTCCCGGATCTCGTCCATCCCCTCCATTACAGGCCCTTGGGCGAAGAAGGGGACGGTGACGTTGTCCGGATGCTGGGTGCTCATACAGCGGGGGATGCGGGGGCGCGTCTCGATATCGATCACCGCGCTACTCTCGATCGGTTGTCTGATTGGAATCCGGCTGACCATCCCTGAATACCCGGCTGGGAAGGATATCTTCAGCCTCAATCGTGACCAGATCCTTTTTCGTAAGGGTGTCTTTGTGTTGCGCGAACAAGCGGTTGGCCTGGCGCAGGCGAGCTCGATCAAGCGCATTCCGCACACTGCGGGCATTGGCAAAATTCGGCATCTGCATGCGCTTCAACAGGTATTGATAAAAGACCTTTTCAGCTTCAGGACTGAAACGGTATTGCTGCTTTTCCAGCATCAGCTTGGCAATCGCGATCAGTTCTTCCGCCGTGTAGTTTGGAAAATCCAGGTGATGCGCAATGCGAGAGGACATCCCCGGATTGCCCTGGAAGAATGTCTCCATACGGTCCTTGTAACCGGCCAAGATGACCACAAGGTCCTCTCGCTGATTTTCCATAACCTGGAGCAGGATCTCGATCGATTCCTGGCCGTAGTCGCGCTCATTTTCCGAACGGTAGAGATAATAGGCCTCGTCGATAAACAATACGCCGCCCATAGCTCTTTTCAAGACCTCTTTGGTCTTCGGCGCAGTATGCCCGATGTACTGGCCGACGAGATCGTCGCGCGTAACTGCCGCCAAATTGCACTTGCGGATGTAACCGAGGCGGTGCAGAATCTCAGCCATCCGCATCGCGACGGTGGTCTTGCCCGTACCGGGATTGCCGGTAAAGCACATATGGAGGCTGGGCGGGCCAGACATAAGACCCAGGCTGTTCCGCACCCGGTCGACCAGCAACAGAGCTGCGATCTCCCGAATCCGCGTCTTTATCGGCTTCAGGCCGACCAATTCCCGATCGAGCTTATCAAGGATATCCTGAATCTGGGAATCGCGAAAGACACTTTCAAGATCTACTGGCGTATCGTCGGGGAGTCCGGATAGTGCCTTCTCTTCTGGGGTCTGTTCAACTTCCGCTTCGCTCATAGACTTCCTCACTTCACCTGGCGGTCTTCACAACGCTTGTCTGAAACCGCACAGTGTGGGGAGGAGAGGGGGGTTACCCCCTCTCCTCCCGGCATATCCGATCAGCGTTCAGTCCGTATACCGCGCGCCCTCCGGCTTGTCGGTGGCATAGCTGTGCACGACGTAGTTGATGGTGCGGCCATTCACTTCCTGGCGCACCAAGCCAAATCCGGGCTCATGCTTCGGTCGGTGGACGATGAACGACAGACGGATGGTTTCCCAGCCTTTATTATGGTCGAAGGCGTTCACCTTGACGTAGTGGTTGGGATAGGCCTTGCGGCAGGCGTCGATCTCGTACATGACTCCCGCCGGGTCTTCCAGGTCGAACATCGGCAAGCCCCACATCTCCCAGAACGTATTGCGGGGGTGCGGGTCATCCGTAAACTCGACACTGACGGCCCATTTATTGTGTAACGCATACTCTACCTGCTTTCTGATCTGGTCATCGGTCAGATCAGCCAGGAACGAGAACGTACCTTGGGTAATTCGCATACTGCTTCCTCCCTTCTCACCTACACGGCCGTTGTTGTCGGAACAAAGTCCGCGGTATCGGTCGAGGCATAGTTGAAGGTAATATCCTTCCATACTTCCAATGCCGTCCGCAATGGCTGACACCACCGTGCGGCATTCGCCAGGATCTCCGGACCTTCGTTAAAATAATCGCGGCCTTCGTTACGCGCCTGGACCATCGCTTCCAAGGCTACCCGGTTGGCCGTCGCGCCCGCCGCGATGCCGGTCGGATGACCGATGGTCCCACCGCCGAACTGAAGTACGACATCTTCGCCAAAGTAATGGAGCAACTGGTGCATCTGTCCGGCGTGGATGCCGCCTGAGGCGACCGGCATGACCTTGCGGAGCGCCGCCCAGTCCTGATCAAAGAACAGACCATTTTGCAGATTCATCGGGGTATGGGTTTCCCGCAAGGTATCGTAAAATCCTTTGACCATGAATGGATCGCCTTCGAGCTTGCCGATGACGGTTCCGGCGTGGATATGGTCCACCCCCGCCATGCGCATCCACTTGCAGATGACACGGAAGTTGACACCGTGATTCTTCTGACGGGTATAGGTCGAATGGCCTGCTCGGTGCAGGTGCAGCATCATATCGTTTTTCCGCGCCCACTTCGAGATCGACTGAATCGCAGTGTAGCCGATTACCAGGTCGATCATGATGATCACGCTGCCCAACTCCTTGGCGAATTCCGCGCGCTCATACATGTCCTCCATGGTGGCGGCGCTGATATTGAGGTAATGCCCCTTTACCTCGCCGGTGGCGGCCGAGGCGCGGTTGACCCCTTCCATAGCGAAAAGGAAACGGTCGCGCCAGTGCATAAACGCTTGCGAGTTGATGTTTTCGTCGTCCTTCGTGAAGTCGAGGCCGCCTTTGAGCGCCTCATATACGACGCGGCCGTAGTTTTTACCGGAGAGCCCCAGCTTCGGCTTGATGGTGGCGCCCAGTAGCGGACGGCCGAACTTATCCAGACGCTCGCGCTCCACTACGATCCCGGTGGGTGGCCCCTGAAAGGTCTTGAGGTAAGCCACAGGGAACCGCATATCTTCGAGGCGCAGCGCCTTGAGCGGCTTGAAGCCGAAGACGTTGCCGATAATGGAGGCGCTCACGTTGACGATCGAGCCATCTTCAAACAGGTCCAGATCGTAGGCGATGTAGGCGAAATACTGTCCCGGGCTGCCCGGGACAGGATCGACCCTGTACGCCTTCCCGCGGTATTGATCGTGATCGGTAAGACGGTCAGTCCACACCACCGTCCAGGTCGCGGTGGAGGATTCTCCCGCTACGGCCGCAGCCGCCTCATCCGGATCTACGCCCTCCTGGGGGGTGATGCGGAATACGGCAATTACGTCAGTGTCCTTCGGCGTGTATTCCGGCCGCCAATATCCCATCTGCTTGTAAGGGACCACACCCCCCGATTTATACCGGTCTTTCGGATCCTTCTTAGTTCCTCCCTTGACTGCTCCTGCCATAGTTCCCTCCCTTCAGCCTGCGTGTTCACCCTGCGCTACCGTTCTGTTGTGTCGTTCCCCAAGGGGTCTTGGACGAGCTACCTCTTACGTTCATCTCTTATTGAGCCAGATCGGATCCCCAGACTCATGCCTATACTTGGCCTTAAGTTATCAGTTCTTACCATAAGGTCAAATAGAAAATTATGGGACTTATCATAAGGTTATCTTTATAAATAACACGCTGTGCCCCTTTACAAACGGCGCATCTTGTGCGCGGTTATGGGTACTCGGAGCCTGAAGCGCTCCTTGACATCCGGATATCTGACATAGTAATAATATCTGCCACAAATAAACCTGCAACCTTTGAGAGAGGACTGGGAGCCTTCCATCATTCGATGAATCAAGAATCGCGTCCCCATAATCAACAGTTGCCTGCTACCGCCCCCGGCGCGCCAGGGGCTCAGCCGTCTATGGCGAACATGGCCCTCGATTTCATCAAGGATGACGATGTGGTCGGTCTGGGCACCGGACGGGCCGCAACCGCTTTTGTCCGCGCCCTAGGTTGTGCGGTGCAAGCCGGTCTCCGGGTCACGGCGGTCTCGACTTCGCAGGCAACCGCCGCGTTAGCGGCGCAGCTTGGAATACCGCTGACGACGCTCGAGGAGGTTTCAAGCATCGATGTCACATTTGATGGCGCGGATGAGGTCGATCTCAGGCTCGATCTGATCAAGGGCTACGGCGGCGCGCTGGTTCGGGAAAAGATCGTGGCCGCCTCGTCGCGACGGCTGATCATCCTGGTTGGCGCCGAAAAGCTGGTACCGGTTCTGGGGAGCCGTGGCATCCTTCCCGTAGAAGTCGTGCCGTTCGGGCTGCCCCTCTGCCGGCGCCGCCTCACAGAACTCGGGTGCCGGCCGGCTGTCCGCAAGCATGATGGGCAGCCGTTCGTGACCGACAACGGCAATCATATCCTCGACTGCAGCATCTCGCCGCTCCCTAACCCGGCCTCTTTCGAGCAGGCGATCCTTGGGATCCCTGGGGTGGTCGGAACGGGGCTCTTCATCGGTATGGCGGACACAGTCCTGGTGCAGGACGGCGATGCGGTCAACGTACAACAACGCGGAGACCGATGATGGGAGATCCGATGATCAGCAAAGGCATTACCCTTACCCGTCATCTTCTGGACGACCGGACACCGGTGGAGGGGGATCTTGGCGCGCTGCTCATGAAGATCGGCTCTGCCTCGAAACTGGTTTCGCGCGAGGTGAACCGGGCGGCGCTGCACGGCAAATTGGGATATACCGGGGAGGTCAACGTTCAGGGAGAGCAGATTGCCCAGCTCGATCTCTGGTCGAATGAGGTGTTTGTGGATGCGCTGAAAGAGACCGGTCTCGTCTGCACGATGGTCTCAGAGGAGATGGAGGCGCCGCTGCATGTCGACCGCAACTGCCTCCCAGGGAGCTATGTGGTCTGTTTCGACCCGGTTGATGGCTCGTCGAATATCGACATCAACGGCACAGTGGGGACGATCTTTTCGGTGCGGCACCGGCGCGGCCATGGGCGGGAGCATGTGGCGGCGGATATCTTGCGGAAGGGCACCGAGCAGGTGGCGGCCGGCTATGTGATGTATGGCCCCAGTACCATGTTCGTCTATGCTGCCGGCCAAACGGTGCAGGGTTTTACATGGGATCATACGCTGGACGATTACGTTCTGTCACACCCCGACATTCGGATTCCGCGACGGGGGAAAATGTATAGCGTGAACCATGGGAACTACCATCGCTGGTCCGAGCCGACTCGCCGGGCAGTCGATTATCTGAGCACGCCGGATAAGCCGACAGGCCGACCCTATTCGCTCCGCTATGTCGGGTCGATGGTAGCGGATCTTCATCGCACGCTGCTTGAAGGCGGGCTCTTCATGTATCCTGGTGAAGCCGGCGGGGGAAAGAACGCCAATGGGAAGCTCCGACTTCTCTACGAGGTGGCGCCGATGGCCTATATCGTAGAGCAGGCTGGGGGACGGGCCAGCACCGGCGCTGAGCGGATCTTGGAGATCGAGCCGTCGGAGTATCACCAGCGTGTGCCGATCATCATTGGCAGCCCCGATGACGTGGTTCTCGTCGAGGAGTTCTACCAGGGGAAGCGTTAACACGCTCACTCTACGATCAGTTCGGGCCTGAACCCGACATGCAGGGCGGTTCGAAGGAGGCGATGCGCATGAACCAGCGTGCCCGTGAGATACTTGATTGGTACAGCGGTGACAATCCGGGAACGCTGACGAACCTGGCGCGGCTGCTTCACCATGGCTACCTCGGCGGCACGGGTCGACTGGTGATACTGCCGGTGGATCAAGGGTTTGAGCATGGTCCGGCGCGAAGCTTTGCTGTCAACCCTCCCGCTTACCACCCGCACTACCACTTTGGACTGGCCATTGAGGCGCGTTTGAGCGCTTACGCGGCGCCGCTAGGCTTCCTCGAGGCCGGCGCGGCGGACTTCGCCGGCCAGATTCCCCTGATTCTGAAACTCAATAGCCACGACGTGCTGCACGACGACAAGAACCCGCTTTCCTCGGTGACGGCCAGCGTCAAGGATGCGCTACGCCTCGGGTGTGTCGGTGTGGGCTTCACGATCTACCCAGGCTCCGCCCATTGCGCCACGATGTACCAGCAGTTCCGCGAGATCGCGGCTGAGGCCAAGGCGTCCGGCCTGATCGCGGTCTGCTGGTCATACCCGCGCGGCACCGGCCTGAGTAAGGAGGGCGAGACGGCGATCGATGTAGTGGCCTACGCGGCTCAGATCGCGGCGCAGCTTGGCGCGCACCTCATCAAGGTGAAGCTGCCCACCGCCCACATCGAGCAGCCGGAGGCCAAGAAGGTTTACGACAAGACCAAGGTGCCGATCGGGACCCTGGCGGACCGTGTCCGACACGTGGTCCAGAGCGCCTTCGATGGGCGACGGATGGTGATCTTCTCCGGCGGGGCGGCCAAGGCGGACGACAATGCGGTCCTGGATGAGATCCGGGCCATCCGCGATGGGGGAGGGTTCGGCACCATCATCGGCCGCAACTCGTTCCAGCGCCGCCGATCCGACGCCATCGACCTGCTCACCAAGATCATGAAGATCTACTCGGGCGAGATGCAATAAAACGCGCTGACGGCATCCGACCCGGAGTCAAGCTCGCTCATCTTATCGTCCTACCTTAGCCGAACGTAGCAATAAGCTGAGAGTGGCGTCTCGACCTTGGAACCGTCTACCAGCCTATAACGGGAGCCAACCACCAGCTTCATTGCCTGATTCGACTATTTCAGATCTCCTTGGACTACGCTACGATGGTTTTGCCGACAGCCTTGGAGTAGAGCGTTTCCGGTGCAATATCGACACCGTTTTCCCAAGAGATAACTCCAAGTTCTTTATCAATTCTAAAGTGCTTGAAGTATTCTATGTCGTTAAATTTGGAGAATACCCCGCCGCGGTTACGATATTGCGAAAAATCAACGATGCCCTTTGTGCCGTCCTCAAATTCAAGCTCAAGCTCATAATCCCGAATATGCCGCGCTGAAACCACGTCAAGTATCATGACGCGCCTCCTATCGAAGTGGTTCAATCTTCTGTGGTTGGTTATTCTGAATAACCTTTTCCCAATTCGCAAATAGTTCATCTCTGTGCTGTGATGCCCACTCAATGACCAACCCCAGTACCCTGGGTGGTAAAGATCCTTCCAATACACATAACGAATCGATTTCGATAGACGCCTTGTCGCCTCCATAACGAGCATGAAAGTGAGGTGGGTTATGCTCGTCGAAGAACATTGCGATAATGATTCCGAAGAATCTCGAAATCTCCGGCATCTTTTATGTTTTCCCTTCTTCCCTTTTAGAGTCGAACGACGAAGCTAACCCTCTGGGAACAGGCCGGCGCGAAGCGTCCGCGCCATCTACAATTAGTTGGGTTTTCTTATCGTTGACTCATGGCAAGTCGGTCCCGCGCCACTAGGCTGCCCGCGACATATTTATGCAGGATACTGGCAATCAAAGTCTGATATGGGATCCCCTCTTGGAGGGCCAGTGTCTGCAAGGCGTCCAGGTCCTTTTGCGAAAGGCGAATATTGATCCGCCGATCCTTCTTGAACGTCGCCCGGGCACAGCCTTGATAGCGCGTTCGCTCCTTGTCCAGATTTTTCACCGATTGCCACTCGCCCCGCTCCACAGCGGTGAGCAGTTCCCGTTCTTCTTGTATCAGCTTACTCATTGTCATTTCTCTTTCGAAGATACTGTGTCGTCAGCTTCCGACATTGTGTGCCACTTGTCAACAGCTAAGGGCCCTTGGAAAAGACAACGGTAGGATTGCGCCGTACCGATTCTCGCCTGCACAGACGGCAGAGATGGCGGTAACGTTGATCTTCGCATCCGCCCGCGCCGGCACCGGCCCCACTGTGGGGGAGCGCTGCAGCGGGTTATCGTTCTTGCGCCAGAGTAGGCGCTTGCGGATGGTACGCCGAGGTCCTTCAATCAGATGGTCTTGTCCGGCCAGGGGCAGAGGTGGAGGACGGGGCAGCGGGGGCAGTCTGGCCGCTTAGCCGTACAGACGGCCCGACCGTGGAAGACGAGCAGGTGGGTCAGGGGGGTCCACTTCTCTTTGGACACGATCCGGCAGAGCTGTTGCTCGATCTCATCCGGCTTGTCGCTGTGCGCCAGGCCCAGGCGATTTGCCACTCGCGCGACGTGGGTGTCCACCGCAATCCCGGCGGTGACGCCCAAGGCGTTGCTCAGGACGATGTTGGCCGTCTTGCGCCAGACACCGGGCAGCGTGATTAACTCCTCCATCGTCTGGGGTACCTGCCCGGCGAACTCCTCCATGATCTTCTTGCAGCAGCCGATGATGCTTCTGGCCTTATTCCGGTAGAAGCCGGTGGATCGGATCGCCTCCTCCAACTCGACCGGATCGACGTCGGCGAACGCCTTCGGGGTCGGGTACCGTCTGAACAGCCCCTTGGTGACCTGGTTGACCCGCTCGTCGGTACATTGAGCGGCCAGGATTGTGGCGATCAGCAGTTCGAATGGATTCTTGAAGTCCAGCGTCACGCACGCATCAGGGTAGGTCTCCTCCAGGATAGCGAGGATCTTTTTTGCCGTGGCAGGGGTGGCAGTACGAATGTCGCCTTTCGCGAGTTTTAACTTGACCATTCAGTGGCCTCACGCGCGGTGCCGGTCAGATCCAAAGACCCGATGAGGTCGGCCACGCGCCCCACCTTGTGGTCGATCAAATACGCCTTGATCCCATCAATGACCCGTTCCGCACTGCTCGGCGAGGTGAAGTTGACCGTGCCGACCGCGACGGCCGTGGCGCCGGCGATCAGGAACTCCAGCGCGTCGTCCGCCGTCATGATCCCGCCCATCCCGATCAGTGGGAGCTTCACCGCTCGCGCCGCCTCCCAGACCATTCGGACCGCAACAGGCCGGATGGCCGGGCCGGAGAGCCCACCCGTCACATTGCCGAGCTTCGGCCGCCGGCTTCGCACATTGATGGCCATGCCAATCAGTGTATTGATGAGGGAAAGCGCGTCGGCGCCACCATCCGCCAGCGCCCGCGCGATCTCCACTACATCGGTGACATTCGGGGAGAGCTTTGGGATGAGTGGGAGCGACGTTGCCTGTCGCACCTGCGATATCAGTTTGTGAGCCAACGCCGCATTACAGCCGAAGATCAGGCCGTCGGCAACGTTGGGACAAGAGATGTTCAGTTCCAACCCGCTGATCCCCTCGTGATCGCTGAGTTGCTTTGCCAGCTCAACATAGTCCTCAATCGACTCACCGGCGATATTGACAATAATGGGCGGACCCAACGTCCTGAGGTAGGGGAGTTTCTTCTCGATGAACGCTTGCACGCCCACATTCTGCAGGCCGATGGCGTTCAGCATCCCAGCGGGAGTCTCGACGATCCGAGCCGGCGGATTCCCGGCTCGCGGCGCACGCGTGATGGTCTTGACGACGATGGCTCCCAGACGAGACAGGTCCAGGAAAGGCTCAAATTCCTGAGCGTAGCCAAAGGTCCCGGAGGCGGTCATCACCGGGTTCCGCATGCGGATGCCCGCAATCGTCACGCTGAGATCCGGTTTCACGACTTTCCTCGTATACCCCGCGCCCGTTCCTCTTCAACGGCTGCCCGGTAGCACTTCTGGAGACGGCGCGTGACTGGACCTAGGCTGCCCGTGCCGATCCTGCCGCCATCGACCGAGATGAGCGGTGTGATCTCCTTGAGGGAGCCGGTGAGGAACGCCTCGTCTGCGGACAGGGCCTCATCGAGAGGGACCGGAGCCTCTCGGACGATCAGGCCTTCCCGCTTTGCCAGCTCGATGACCACTTCCCTGGTAATCCCTGGTAAGAGCCCAGAGCCCTCGTGAGGAGTCGTCAGTATCTCCTGTGAGATCAAGAACAGGTTGCTCGTTGTCCCCTCAATAACGCAGCCATCGGCGCCCACAAACAGGGCCTCCTGGGCGCCTTCGCGTTTTGCATGCGTCATCGCCAGCATGTTATAGAGATAGTCCAGCGACTTGATCTGGAGTGGGTTGAATGGACTCCCCCAGTGAACCGTGACCGCGCCGACCCCGACCTGCTGGCGTTCGGCGATCCCAGCATCCAAGGGCCTCGCGACCAACAGCAGCGTCGGTGAAGGGGGCGCGTCGGGAGGCAGGAGGGAACCCAGTACGTCCGGACCTCTCGTCACCGTCAGCCGCAAAGAAGCATCAGCGCCATGCAGGCGATTACGCCGGAGCAGTTCACCCATCACCTGCCGCCACTTGCCCACGTCACCCTCAAACGGGATCCCGATCTGATCGGCACCTTTCTTGAGGCGAGCGAGGTGGCGCTCGAGACCAAAAACCCACCCAGCATACGCCCGGATAGTTTCGAAGAGGCCATCGCCATACGAGAACCCGCGGTCGAAGGCCGACACCTTCGCCCGCTCGGCTTGCACGTAGCGCCCGTTCAGATAGACCACAGCCATCCCTCGCCCCTACCTCCCTGCACCGAGGCCGACGCCAAGGGTTCGAAAGAAGGTTTCGGCCTTGAGCAGCGTCTCCTCATACTCTCGTGTCGGCGAAGAGTCAGCTACGATCCCTCCACCCGTCTGGAAGTAGATCCGTCTGCCGGTCACGATGGCTGTCCGAATGGCGATGTTCAGTTCCATCCCCCCTGAGAACCCGATGAACCCGATCGCCCCGGTGTAGAGGCCGCGAGCCGTCGGCTCCACCTCGTCGATTATTTCCATGGCGCGGATCTTCGGGGCTCCGGTGATCGATCCGCCCGGAAAGGTCGCTCGCAGACAGTCGATCGGATCTGTCCCCTCCTCCAGGGTGCCCGCCACGGTCGACACCATGTGGTGAAGGGTGTGGTAGGTCTCGATCGTCTCGAACTGCTCCACATGCACGGAGCCGACCTGACAGATTCTACCCAAATCGTTTCGCTCCAGGTCCACGATCATGACATGTTCGGCGCGCTCTTTCGGATCGTGACGGAGGTGGCCAATGATCCGCGCATCGTCCTCCACGGTCATCCCTCGGGGGCGAGTTCCCTTGATCGGACAGGTCGAGATCCGATTCCCCTCCACCAGCAGGAACCGTTCCGGAGAGTTGGACAGTACGTGGAAGGGGCCACAATGAAGGTACGCCCCAAAAGACGCGGGAAAGCGGGTCCGAAGGCGCCGGTAGAGGGCCCAGGGGTCGCCCGAGAAGTGAGCGGCGAAGCGCTGTGAGATGTTGGCCTGATAGATATCGCCCGCCGCGATATACTCCAACACCGCCTCCAGCGCCTTACGGTACTGCTCGTTCGACATGTTGCTCTCGAGGGGGGTCTCGAGATGCGGCAACTCGGGCGGCCTGCTCCCGCCGGTCAGCCGGGCGCGCGCGATCAGGTCACGACCCTCCTGCAACCGCTCTCGGGCCCGTCGCTCGCGCGCGGCGCCCGGCGGGAGCGGCAAGCCGGAGGAGGTGACGAGCAGTTCACCGTTCGCAGGCTCGAACCAGAAGAGGCGGTCGTAAAAATAGATTACGCAGTCAGGAAGCCCCAGGTCGTCCACCGCTACGGCCGGCAGTCTTTCCAGGTGGTGCCGGAGATCGTACCCGAAATAGCCGATCGCGCCGGCTGTTGGAATGTCCCCGATAGATGCTGCGCCACCATACTGCCTGAGAGCCGCCTGAAGGAGTTGGAACGGATCGCCTCTGACTCGGCGGGACTCACCCTGGAGCGAGATGGTGATCTCATCGCCTTTCGCCGCAAAGGTAAGGAACGGATCGTAGCCGAAGCATGCAGCCCGCCAGTGATTCACAGCCCAGGGGTCGGCGTCCAGGAGGCTGAAACCGGGCTCGGCGGCGACCAGACCAAACAGATCCGTAAGGGCGGGTGGATTCAGGACCTCCTCAACGAGAAGATGCGGATCGGCGTGCGAGTTCCTGCGCACAGAGGTGGGAAACGACAAGGTCATACGCCTTGGCCCTCCACCTTCCCATCCCCCGCACTGTGTTCATTCCAGAGGATCTCGCGGCCGTCGAAGATCGGCCCATCCTTGCAGACAAGGCGGTAGGTCCGCTCTTGTTCGTCCCCCCTGATCGGCACAACGCAGCCCATACAGGCCCCGAACCCACAGGCCATGTTTGCCTCCAGGGAGGCCTGGTATGGCAGGCCGTATTTCACAGCAATCGGCGCAATGGCTGCCAGCATGGGGTGTGGGCCGCAGGCATAAAGAGCAGTGCGAGGTGCGAGGTGTGAGGTCCCCAGGAAGTCCTCAAGCAGTTCCGTAACCAGTCCGTTATGACCGATACTGCCGTCTTCGGTGGCCACGTGGACCGTGGCGCCGGCTCGCCGAAGGTCGGAGACGCACAGCAGGTCAGCCCTGGATCGTCCGCCGAGCAGGACCGTCACTGCGATCCGACGGGTAGCCGCTCGATCGGCGAGGGTATCGACAAGAGCGGCAATCGGTGGTACGCCGACTCCGCCGGCAACCAGAACGACGCCCGTTGCTTTTCGGGGAATCTCAAAGCCATTTCCAAGCGGACCGACTACTCGGAGCGACCCTCCCGGGCGCATTGCCGCCAGAAGTGCCGTACCTCGGCCACATACCTTGTAGAGGATCTCGACCTCGCACCTCCCGCCTCGCACCTCCCGCCTCGCACCCCTGATACTCATGGCTCGAGGCAGCAGCGGATCGAGTCCGTCGGTCCATCCGAGCATGAGAAACTGTCCAGGACGGAAACGAGCCATGCGCGCCGGGCCGGCCAGACGCATCGAAAAGTACTCCGGCGCGATCTGCCGATTGGACACCACCTCGACGACAGTTTCAGATGTCGCCGCCATCCCCCGCACCTCGGACGTCGTGATACTCCTGCAGCGCCTTAACCCTCAACTTCCCGTGCCGCATCGCCTGGATCGCTTCGATCGCCGCGCGCGCCGCAGCCATCGTGGTAAAGTAGGGAATGCCCATCGTGACTGCAGTCCGCCGGATGGAGTAGGAGTCGAGACGCGCGTGGTGACCCTCCGGGGTATTAATGACCATGCCGATCTCTCTATTCTTCATCTTATCTACGATATGCGGGCGTACGCCGTCGATGACTTTGGCCACTGCCTCCACAGTTACGCCTCCGTCTTTTAGCACGGCCGCAGTCCCGGCCGTCGCCACGAGCTGAAAGCCCAGCTCCGCGAGCCGTCGCGCCAGGGGCACGATATGCGGCTTGTCATTGTCCCGCACGCTCAGGAAGACCGTTCCATCCAGGGGGAGGGCGCCACTCGCCCCAACCTGCGACTTGGCGAAAGCCAGTCCGAATTCGCGGTCGATCCCCATCACCTCGCCGGTCGATTTCATTTCCGGCCCCAACACGGCATCAACCCCGGGGAACTTCACGAAAGGCAGGACCGCCTCCTTGACCGCCACATGGCGAAGCCCAGGCTCCTCGGTAACGTCCAGCTCCCTGAGGCTCATCCCAGCCATGATCTTGGCCGCCAGCTTGGCCAAAGGGACGCCGATCGCCTTGCTGACGAAGGGGACGGTCCGCGAGGCGCGAGGATTGACCTCCAGGACGTAGACCACATGGTCTTTGATCGCGAACTGGATGTTGATCAGGCCAAGCACCCCAAGCTCCAACGCCATGGCCCTCGTCTGGACCCGGATCTGATCGAGCAACGGCTGTGGCACCGACCGGGGTGGTAGTGAACAGGCCGAGTCGCCGGAGTGGACCCCAGCCGCCTCGATATGCTCCATGATCCCGCCGATCACGACCTCCCGGCCGTCGCACAGGGCATCCACATCCATCTCGATGGCGTCCTCCAGGAACTTATCAACCAGCACGGGATGTTCCAACGAGGCTTGTACTGCCCTGGTCATGTACTCCTGGAGACTCGATTCGTTATAGACAATCTCCATCGCACGGCCACCGAGAACGTACGACGGTCGCACCAGGATCGGATAGCCGATCTGCCGAGCGATCCGAAGCGCCTCGCTCACCGAGACGGCGGTCCCGTTCGGCGGCTGATTCAGGCCAAGATGCTGCAGCATCTGCTTGAACCGCTCCCGATCCTCGGCCCGGTCGATAGCGTCGGGCGGGGTTCCCAGGATTTTTACGCCCGCTCGTTCGAGCGGGATGGCCAGTTTCAGCGGGGTCTGCCCACCGAACTGGACGATCACTCCGTCCGGCCGCTCCCGCTCCGCGATGTTCAGGACATCCTCCAGACAGAGCGGCTCGAAGTACAGGCGATCGGATGTGTCGTAATCCGTCGAGACCGTTTCGGGATTACAGTTGACCATGATCGTCTCGCAGCCGATCTCCTTCAGGGCCAAGGCCGCGTGAACGCAACAATAGTCGAACTCGATCCCCTGGCCGATCCGATTCGGGCCGGAACCCAGGATCATAATCTTTTTGCGATTGGTTGGGTTGGCCTCGCACTCCTGCTCGTACGTCGAGTACAGGTACGGCGTGTGGGCCGCGAACTCGGCGCCGCAGGTATCCACCATCTTAAAGGTGGCCTCGATCCCCATCCGCTTCCTGGCATCCCGGACGGTGAATTCCTGAGAGCCGACAAGCTCGGCCAGTCGGCGATCAGAAAAACCTAGGGCTTTGGCCTCCCGCATGAGAGGGGCCGTCAAAAGGCGAAGCAACGTCGAGCCGCCCCGACGCCCACTCAGGCCGGTCAATCGGTCCTCAAAGGCTACGATCTCCTTGATGTTTTCGAGGAACCAGGGATCAATGGCCGTGAGCCTATGGATCTCCTGTATAGTCATCCCCAGTCGGAGCGCATCGGCAAGGTAAAAGACCCGCTCCCAATTCGCAATGCGGAGGCGGTCGCGAACCCGCATCAGGTCTGCTTCACTGGCTTTGGAACTGCGCACCCCGCACCCCGCACCCCGCACTTCCAGGTCCCTGAAGATCCGACTCTCCAGTCCATGAGCGTCGATCTCGAGGGAGCGGATCACCTTCTGCAGAGCCTCCTTAAAGGTCCTGCCGATCGCCATCGCCTCTCCGACTGATTTCATCTGCGTCGTCAGGGTCTCGTCGGCGCCGGCAAACTTCTCAAACGAGAACCGCGGAAACTTGACAACGCAGTAATCGATGGTCGGCTCGAAGCAGGCGGTTGTCTCTTTCGTGATATCGTTACTGATCTCGTCCAGCGTATAGCCCACCGCCAGCTTGGCGGCGATCTTTGCGATTGGGAACCCGGTGGCCTTGCTGGCCAATGCCGAGGATCGAGAGACCCTCGGATTCATCTCAATCGCCAACATCCGCCCGTTCTCGGGGTTGACGGCGAACTGGATGTTGCTCCCGCCGGTCTCGACGCCGATCTCGCGGATGATGGCGATGGCGGCATCCCGCATGAGTTGGTATTCTTTATCGGACAGGGTCTGAGCCGGAGCCACCGTGATCGAGTCGCCGGTGTGGACCCCCATCGGATCGAAATTCTCGATGGAACAGATGATCACTACGTTATCCTTCAGGTCGCGCATCACCTCCAGCTCGAACTCCTTCCAACCGATTACGGAAGCTTCCACCAGGATCTGGTGGACCGGGCTCACGTTGAGACCCCACTGGACCTGCTCGTCGAATTCTTCCCGGTTGTAGGCGACGCTGCCGCCGGTGCCGCCGAGCGTAAATGAAGGACGGATAATGGCCGGGTAGCCAATCCGCTCGACAATGGTACGAGCCTGCTCGAAGGAGTCGGCATGGCCGCTCTCAGGCACCTCGACCCCGATCTTCTGCATCGCCTGCTTGAAGAGGTCGCGGTCTTCGGCCTTCTTGATGGCATGCAGTTTCGCCCCGATCATCTCAACCCCGTATCGGTCGAGGATCCCCTCCTCAGCCAGCGCAACGGTCAGATTGAGGCCGGTCTGACCCCCGAGGGTGGGGAGCAGCGCATCAGGCCTCTCCCGAGCGATGATCTGCTCAACAATCGGCACGGTCAGCGGCTCCAGGTAGGTCCGGTCGGCCATCTCCGGGTCGGTCATGATCGTGGCCGGATTCGAGTTGACCAGGATCACCCGGTACCCGTCCTCCCGGAGGGCCTTGCAGGCTTGGGTCCCTGAGTAGTCGAACTCGCACGCCTGCCCGATCACGATCGGACCCGACCCGATGATTAAGATTTTTTCGATGTCAGTGCGTTTGGGCATCTACTTCACCTTCGCGCCGTAGGCGAGGCCATCGCCTACTGGGAGGATCTGAGCGAGAAGCTGAGGATGGTGGACGAAGTAGTCGTTAAAGCCGCGCAGCGCCTCTGTTGAGCGGCGGTACTGCTCGGCGTGTAACCGACCGCTCGCGACCTGCCCTCTCCAGAGAACGTTGTCGCACACGACAACCCCGCCAATCCGCATCAGCGGTAAGGCCAGATCCAGATAGTCCCGGTACTCTTCCTTCACCGCATCAAGATAGACGAGGTCGAACGGCCCCTCGATTGTCGGGATAACTGTCAGGGCCGGATCATTGTGGAATTCGACCCGCTCTTCCAGGCCTGCCCGTTTCACATACGCTTTCGCCTTCTCGATCATCTCGGCGCTGATGTCGATGGTCACAACTTTACCTTGAGGCGTCATGGCCCGCGCCATGAAGATGTCGGCGTACCCGATGGCAGTTCCGACCTCCAGGACCCGCTTTGCCCGGATCGCCCGAACCGTGATCTCCAGAAACGTCGCAACCTCCGGATCAGTGATAGGAATGCCATGCTCATCTGCAAAGCGTTCCATCTCCCGTAACAGCAGGTCTCTTTCAGGAAGCAGTCGCTCCAGGTAGTCCTCTTGTTCCTGATGAATGATCAGCCCAACCTGCGCCTTCATCGGCTTGCGCCCGCTATTGCCATCAACTCTACGAAGCGCTGAAAGAGGTAGCCGGCATCATGGGGACCAGGGGAGGCTTCCGGGTGGTATTGTACCGAGAAGATCGGCAGGCGGCGATGGCGCATCCCCTCAACGGTGTGGTCGTTGAGGTTCACGTGAGTCAGCTCGATCTCCGAGTCCGGGATCGAGGCGATGTCTACGGCAAAACCATGGTTCTGGGTGGTGATCTCTACCTTGCCGGTCGTCAGATCCTTGACCGGCTGGTTGCCGCCGTGATGACCGAACTTCAGTTTGTAGGTTCGTCCCCCGAACGCGAGACCCAGAATCTGATGGCCCAGACAGATGCCGAAGATCGGCGTTTTGCCGATCAGCTTCTGAACGTTGTCGATCAGATACGGCACGCCCTCCGGGTCACCGGGACCATTGCTCAGGAAGACCCCATCCGGGGTCAGACCCAGGACCGTGGACGCCGGGGTGTCCGGCGGGACCACTGTCACGTCGCACCCTGCCTCTATCAGCTTTCGCAGAATATTGTGCTTGATCCCGCAATCGTAGGCCACCACGCGGTAGGGTGTAGGGGATAGGGTAGAGGGTTGAGTGAAGAGAGGCAGTTGGAGCTTCTGCTGTTCACCCTGACCCCTGGCCCCTAACCCCTGCTCTATGTGGCCTTTGCTTAATTGCCACGGCCCCTCGTGCCAGGTGTAGGGCGAGGTACAGGCGACTTCCTTCACCAAGTCACGCCCGATCAGGCCAGGCGAGGCTTTCGCTTTGGTAATCAGACTGTCGGGATGGAGATCTTTGCTGGAGATTACCCCCTCCATGGCTCCATGGTCTCGGAGATGCCTGGTCAAGGCGCGGGTATCGATCCCCTGAATTCCCACGATATCCCGCTCTTTGAGGTAGCTGTCCAGGGTCTGAGCGCTGCGCCAGTTGCTTGGGTAGGGACTTGCCTCCTTCACAATAAACCCTTCTACTGCCAGGGTGCTCGACTCGACATCTTCAGGATTGATCCCGTAGTTGCCGATCAGTGGATAGGTCATGACGACCATCTGGCCCTTATAGGAGGGGTCGGTCAGGACCTCCTGGTAGCCGGTCATGCTGGTATTGAAGACCACCTCGCCAACGGCCTCCCCCTCTGAGCCAAAGGAGCGCCCCTCGAAAAGTGTGCCGTCAGCCAGCGCCAGGAACGCCTTTTTCACAGATCCTTCCACGTCATGCCTCCCACACCACCTTGCCGGCGACAAGCGTCGCCACAGTCTGCCCTTTGAGCCGCCAGCCGTGGAATGGGGTATTGTGGCTTTTCGACGCAAAGGCGCTCGCGTCCACCTCCCACTCCCGAGTCGGATCAAAAATCGTGAGATCGGCGTCGGCGCCCTCGGCGATCCGTCCCTTTGGGAGCTTCAGGATGCGCGCGGGCTCGCTGGTGAGCTTCGCTATCGCCTGCGGCAGACTCAGCACTCCAGGGGCCACCAACGTCGTAAGCGTCACGGCGAGCGCTGTCTCCAGGCCGATCACACCATGAGGGGCCTGATCAAATTCCCGCTCTTTCTCCTGGACTGTGTGTGGGGCGTGATCTGTTGCGATTACGTCGATGGTGCCGTCCCGCAACCCCTCCAATAGGGCCTGCCGATCGGCCTCGGACCGAAGCGGCGGGTTCATCTTGGCGTTGGTGTGAAAGTCACGGACCGCCTCTTCCGTGAGCGCCACGTGATGCGGGGTGACCTCACAGCTTATACGGACACCGCGGGCCTTAGCCTCGCGAATCAGACGCACCGATTCGGCCGCGCTCACGTGGGCAATGTGGAATGTCGCTCCGGTCAACTCCGCCAGCAAGAGATCGCGCGCTACCATCACCGCCTCTGACGCCGACGGGATGCCCCGAAGCCCAAGCTCGGTCGAGACCAACCCCTCGTGGGCAACTCCCCGGCCGCTCAGGTGCAGGTCCTCGCTATGCTGGATGACCAGCAGATCGAACATCGCCGCATATTCCATGGCCCGTCGCATCAGCTCAGCGTTCATGACCGGGCGGCCATCGTCAGAGATAGCCACACATCCGGCCTCGAACAGCTCGCCGATCTCGGCCAGCTCCTCCCCTTTCAGTCCCTTCGTGATGGCGCCAACGGGGAATACCTGAACGGCCCCCTCGCGCTTGGCCGTGTCCAAAATAAACTCGGTCACCGAGCGCGTATCGTTGACCGGATCGGTGTTCGGCATACAGCAGATCGCCGTAAAGCCGCCCCGCGCCGCCGCCATCGTTCCGCTCGCAATGGTCTCTTTATCCTCACGCCCAGGCTGGCGCAGGTGGACATGCATGTCGATCAACCCGGGGCACACCACCAGTCCCGTCGCATCCATGACCCGATCAACAGCGAGGGCGGATTCCGCGTTTCTCATCGCTTTTGCCCCTTTGCCTTTACTGGCCTCCGGAGATTCCGCGCCTCGCACGCTCTTCCCTATCCGGACAATCTTTCCATCCTCAATGGACAGATCGAGGAGATCGTCCAAACCGCTTGCCGGATCGATGACTCGCCCACCCTTGATCAGAATCCTCATGATCGCTCCATTCCTCGGACTATGCTGCCTGCCCGCCGCCGGCGAAGAGATAGAGCAAGGCCATGCGCACGGCTAGGCCGTTCTCCACTTGATTCAGGATCAGCGAATAGGGGCCATCGGCGACGTCCGGCGTAATCTCTATACCTCGATTAATGGGGCCTGGATGCATGATCAGCACGTTGGGCTTTGCAACCTTCAGCCGCTCTGCGGTGAGGCCGAACAGACGCGAGTACTCTCGCAACGAGGGGAACAACCCGGCCTGTTGGCGCTCGGTCTGCAGCCTGAGCATCATGATGACATCGATCTCAGCGATGGCTCGATCGAGGTTCGTCAAGACCTCAACGCCGAGTCGTTCGATGAAACGGGGAAGCATCGTCCGGGGCCCTGCGAC
This sequence comes from Candidatus Methylomirabilota bacterium, assembly GCA_028869615.1. GTDB lineage: Bacteria > Methylomirabilota > Methylomirabilia > Methylomirabilales > Methylomirabilaceae > Methylomirabilis. Next base: position 21,877 of record JAGWRQ010000003.1, read on the forward strand.
CCGCACCTCCATCCCCATCTTTTGCATCCCGTAGATGTTGCTCCTGGCGACCCGGCTGTGGGCAATATCGCCGATAATGGCGATCTTAAGCCCCTCCAGCCGCCCCACCTTCTCCTTGATGGTGAAAAGATCGAGCAGGGCCTGGCTGGGGTGCTCGTGGGCGCCGTCGCCGGCGTTAATGACCGACGCAGCAAGCCGCCCGGCCAGGAACTCCGCCGCGCCTGCCGCCGGATGGCGGATCACCACGATGTCCGGGTGCATTGCCTGTAGCGTGAGACCCGTATCCTTTAAGCTCTCTCCCTTGGTTACCGAACTGGCCGAGGTGGAGACATTAATGACGTCGGCGCTGAGCCACTTTCCCGCGATCTCAAAAGATGTACGGGTCCGCGTGCTGGGCTCGTAGAACAGGTTGATCACTGTCTTGCCGCGCAGAGCCGGCACCTTTTTGATATCGCGACGGGCCACCTCCTTCATCGACTCGGCGGTATCCAGGATCAGCCGGATCTCATCCGACGTCAGTTCCCGCATACTCAACAGATCTTTGTGTGCGAGGCCCATCACATCTTCCCCTACTGCTTCACGATGACGACTTTGTCCTCCCCGTCCTCCTCAGTAAGCAGGACCTGAATCTGCTCCTGTCGCGAGGTGGGGACATTCTTGCCGACATAATCGGCCCGAATCGGCAGTTCGCGGTGACCCCGATCGACGAGAACGGCAAGCTGAATGAGACGGGGCCGACCAAGGTCGATCAGACTGTCCAGGGCCGCCCGAATGGTCCGGCCGGTGTACAGGACATCATCCACCAACACCACTCTCTTTTCGTTGATCGAGAATGGAATCTCAGTTTTTCGAACAACCGGTTGTGGCCCGACCTTATCCAGATCATCCCGGTAGAGGGTCACATCCAAGGCCCCAACCGGCGACTCAGCCCCGGCAATCAGCGTAAGTTCCTTGGCGATCCGCCTTGCCAGATCAACCCCACGGCTACGGAGGCCGATCAGGACGAGGTTCTCCGTTCCGTTATTCCGCTCTATGATCTCATGGGCGATCCTGGTCACCGCCCGCTGGATTGCCGTCGGATCCAGAATCTGGGCCTTTTCGTTCAACTCAGTGGCCATGGAGTTCAGGGCATAAAAAAACCCCCTCACCATCCGGCGAGGAGGTAGTTCGACACACGCTGACTAAAATGACTTGCGGAGTTCCCACTGCATCTCCTTTTCGAACCTCTCTGAGTTCGATTAAAAGGTTAATTAACCATACCAAAACGCGGCTGACTGTCAAGCTAAATCTTCACACCTCCAACCCATGGCTCATCGTCTTCCCAACCTCTCTCCTCCTAGGCCACAGGCGGCGCGGCCCGTCGCGCTTCAATCAATTCGCGGATAGCCGGCACCAGGTAGACTGTGGAAAGGTCGAACCGTGACAAGCAATCGGCTAGGACCCGTATTCTATCGCCTGGAGTAAGGCGATGATCGATGATCGCCACCAGTTGTCCTCGCAGCGTGCAGGTCCCGCTCTTCACGACGAACTCCTGCTGATCCAAGCTCTCATAGAGGATCTTGACGCCAAGCCGCTCTGCTAGCTCTTCAAGCTGTTGCAGGAGTCTGGCTTCGACCATTGCGCTCGCCAACGTGGGTGACCATCATCTGCAGAAGCCACCCTACAGAAGAAGCGCATAAATGTCAAGGTGACGAACAGAGTGCCCGAAAGCAGAAGAAAACCGCTGAGGGACTAACCAGGCGGTCAGTCCCTCAGCGGTCGGAGGGAGGGGGAGGAGGTCAGGCAGAGCAGGAGGCGTTTACCGCCAGTGGCCAGGGACCCAGGCACCCCATCGGTTGACGTGTCCGGGCATCCAGACAGGCCGATAAGCAACAGGCACAGGTCGCGCGTACCATACCGGAGTTGGTACCACAACAGGAGCCCGGGTGACGATCACTGGGAATGGGACCCCGACGTTGATTCCGACTCTGACCCATGCCAGAGCCGGCCGAGTGACGGCAATCAATCCAACGATGACGAGAGCCATGACTACCAGTTTCGACAGATACTGTTTCATGATCGTTCCCTCCTGTTGTGACCGTTTGCTTGATTAGACAGCCAACCTCGGCAACGGTTTAGGGGCCGAATTACCTTGCCTCGCTAAACAAATTCTGGTACCAATAGGCTGAAGGTGGCATCTATAAATCCCTCTATTTATAACTAGTTATACTGGCTGCTACATCGAGAACTATGTCAAATATCTCTACGCTCCGCGCACAGGTTGAGGAGTTGCGACGGCTCATTCGCCGCCACGAATACCTATACTATGTGCTGGACCGGCCGGAGATTACCGATGCTGAGTTCGACAAGCTCTTTCAACGTCTGCAACAGCTTGAGGCAACGCATCCCGAACTAATCACGCCCGACTCTCCCACCCAGCGCGTTGGCGGTCAACCTGTCGAAGGGTTTGCCTCAGTGCAGCACAAGGCGGCGATGCTCTCGCTGGACAACGCCTACAATGCCGATGAACTCCGGGAGTTCGAGGCTCGCATGAAGAGGGCGCTCCCCGGCGAGCATTTCACCTATGTCGTTGAGCCGAAGGTGGACGGCCTGGGCGTGGCCCTGCTGTATGAGGACGGCCGACTGGTGCGGGGAGCCACCAGGGGGGATGGCCGATACGGCGAGGAGGTGACGCACAACCTGATGACGGTCAGGAATCTTCCCCGTCGCCTGCACGGACCGTTAGCCAAGTTTACCGCTTTGGAGGTACGCGGCGAGATCTTCATGTGGCGTCAGGCATTTGAAAAGTTAAATCGGGGGCTGGAGACGGAAGGAGAAGAGCCGTTCGCCAATCCCAGGAATGCCGCGGCCGGCTCAGTCCGCCAGAAAGACTCGCAGGTCACTGCAAGCCGTCCCCTCGATATCTTCATCTACGGCGTCAGCTACGCCGAGCCGGACCCGTTCAGAGACCATTGGCGGACCATGGAGCAATTGCTTGAGGCCGGATTCCTTCTCGATCCCAAAGATCGCAAAAACACACTGGAGCGCTATCGCCGGCGCTGCGCCGATATCGAGGGAGCCATTGCCGCCTGCCTTGAGGTCGAGGCCGCCCGTGACGAGATCGGGTGCGACTGCGATGGCGTGGTGGTCAAGGTCGATGCGATCGAGCAGCAACGCAGGCTCGGCTCGACTACCCACCATCCCAGGTGGGCCATCGCTTATAAGTTCCCGGCGCGGCAGGCGATCAGTGTCATCAGGAAGATTGACATCAACGTGGGGCGAACGGGGGCGCTCACGCCGACCGCCGTGCTCGATCCCGTGGAGATCGCCGGCGCCACGATCAGCCGGGCAACACTACACAATGCCGATGAGATCGAGCGTCTTGATGTCCGTGAGGGAGACACCGTCCTGATCGAGCGGGCTGGCGATGTGATTCCGCATATCCTGCGGGTGATACAGGAAAAGCGCCCGTCTCACAGTAAGCCGTTCCGCTTTCCTACCCGATGCCCTGTCTGTGGCGCCGAGGCCTTCCGACCTGAGGGCGAGGTCGTCAGCCGCTGCAGTAACTCCGCCTGCCAGGCTCGGCTGAAAGAGTCAGTGCTGCACTTTGGCGTGAGAAGGGCGATGGACATCGAGCACCTGGGTGAGGCCGTAGTGGAACAGCTGGTCGATCGGACGCTGGTCAGGGAGTTCGCCGATCTGTACCGACTTGATGTGACCACCCTCGCCGAGCTTGAACGGCTAGCCGAGAAGTCGGCGACGAACCTGTATAACGCGATCCAAGGCAGTAAGGGACGCGGGCTGAGTCGGCTGTTGTTCGCGCTGGGCATCCGGTATGTGGGCGAGCATGTAGCAGAGATTTTGGCCCAACATTACGGTTCGATGGATCGGCTGGAGCACACGCCGGAGGAGGAGCTGGCCGAGGTCTATGGCATCGGCCCCCGCATCGCGCAGAGTGTGGCGCTCTACTTTCGCCAGCCGGAAAACCGCCGCCAGATCGAGCAGTTGCGAGAGGTGGGCGTCACCATGAAGGAGGCAGGGGTCACGGCGGGACCGCGTCCCCTGGCCGGCAAGACGTTCGTCTTGACGGGCGGGCTGGAAACCCTCACGCGCGACGAGGCGAAAGACCTGATCGTGCGGGCTGGTGGCCGCGTGACCTCGTCGGTGAGTTCGAAGACCGATTACGTCGTCGTGGGCAGCGATCCCGGGAGCAAATACGACGACGCCAAGCGCCTTGGCGTCCCCACCATCGACGAAGCTGGTTTCAAGAAGCTCATCGGCAAAGGGGGAACGCCATGAAGGCTTTGAAAATGAAGAATCCACCCCATCCGGGCTTTTCGGTGCGCGTAGACTGTCTGGACCCGCATGGGTTGAGCGTGACCGAAGGGGCGAAGATCCTTGGCGTGTCTCGATCTGCGCTGAGTAATCTGGTAAACCAGAATGCCGATCTGTCTTGGGACATGGCTATTCGCTTGGCTAAGGCGTTTGGCGGCACGCCGGACGGATGGGTGCGGTTACAGTTTCAATACGATGCGGCCCAGGTGGAAGAACGGTCCAAACATATCAAGGTGAAGACGTTTGCTGCAGATAGGGTGTGTGTATAAGACACGCTATTGACATTTGTAAGATTGCCATGCTGCACTCGCAATGACGAGCCAGTCATCCAGATCGAGTGACTGGACAGGGGGTATGCGACGGAACCAAAACGCAAGATAGCATTGCTTGTTGCGCTGGCGCTGGCTGGCGCTGCACTCATCGTTGGCTGGGGACTGGTGCGCGAGAGGGGGGGCGGCGAGGGCTTGGTGGCGAACGGGACGATCGAGGCCACCGAGGTCGAGGTCAGCTCGAAGCTGCCTGGCCGGCTTGCGCAGCTTCTGGTGAAGGAAGGGGACCAGGTTCAGGCAAATCAGGTTATCGCCCGCCTTGACACCTCAGAGATCGAGGCGGAGAGAGCGCAGAATCAGGCAGCATTGGCGAGGGCCGAGGCGCAACTCAAGGAGCTGC
>JAGWRQ010000151.1 GCA_028869615.1 Candidatus Methylomirabilota bacterium
AACTACTGGAAGGTGCCGATGCTGCCTCGTCTGCACAACTCCGGGTTCGTGCTGTATCAGTTGGGCAAGATGCAGACGGCCGGCGACTATCTGGTCCTGGGTCCAGGGACGAGCCTTTCCTTCCGTGATTTCCGCGCGGTGGACTACTTTGAACCGAACCGTCACAACGAGGATATGCAGTTTCGGTACAAGGTGGTGATGGAAGGGTTTCGCGTGGCCCCTGTCAAGATGCCCACCTGGGGACAGGCGCCGCTCACCACCAGGGAGTCGTGGAGCCAGATCGCCCGTTGGGCCCGCGGCGCAGTGGACGTCAAATTCGTGATCAATTACGCGCGAAGATGTGATGAGGCGCGGCTGCCGCTGCTGAAGCGGAAGCTGTTCCTGGCGCTTCGGGCGCTGTTTGCCAATGCGATGCCGCCTCTCATGGTGTTTTTGCCGGCGCAACTGATCCTGATCTCCTGGATCAGCCCTTGCGTCAAGGAGCTGTGGCCGTTTCAGGTATTCCTTTCGCCTGATGTGCTCGCCTTACGGATCGGGAGCAAGAGCCTGTGCGTAAGCCCGCTCGCCGCGTTCAATCTGAGGTTCCAGACGATTGTGCTGACCTCTTCGATGTTCTTGGGCATGGTTTTAGTCCCCCACACGCTGAAGCCGATCATTTATCAACGGCCGCCTCTCCGTTGGCGGCAGTCCAGGACACTCTTTGAGTGGTCTCGCCTCACCTTCACGCCGGTCAACCTGCATAACTATTTCCTGATGGCTACGGCACAGCTTTACATGCAAGCTCGCCTGGCGCTGGGCATCTCCATTACTCACACAGAGATCACCAGAAAATGAATAGTTTCGGGTTACAGACAATGAGAGATTCGGGCTCTCACGCTTGGACCCGAAACCCGAAACTTCGGTGACCATCGGTTTTTTTACCTGTAACGCGTCCCCGCTGCTGAACGGTCTCGCTGTTTCCATTCAACAATTCTCGCGTCACCTGCGTCATCTCGGCCATCGGGTCTTCATCTTTGCGCCGCGTTACCCAGACTGCCCGGAGGGAGAGCCCGACACGTACCGGTTCCCATCGCTGCGCGTCCCGACCCATCACCGTTACGCCTTGCCGATTCCAGCCGTCGCAGTACGGCTTCATCGTCTGATTCCGCGCCTCGGGCTCCAGGTCATCCATGTCCACCACCCGTTCCTCATCGGGCCCTACGCCTACCGACTGGCCCGCCGGCTAGGAATCCCGTGTGTGTTCACCTATCATACGCTGTACGAGCATTATGCCCATTACGTGCCGGTCATCTCGCCTTTAGCTGCCCGGTTCGCGGAGGCCCGAAGCTACGCCTTTGCCAATCAGGCCGATCTCGTTATCGCGCCGACATCAGGGGTGCAGGAGCGGCTGCGGAGCCATGGGGTCACGACCCGCATGGACGTGATCCCCACGGGGATCGAGCCGCCGGACCCACCGGAGGAATCGAAGGCCCGGATTCGCTGTCGCCTGGGTGTGCCGGAGGACGAGACGGTCCTCCTCTACGTGGGGCGGCTGGCCAGGGAGAAGAATCTCGATGTGCTCTTACGAGCAGTCCATGCCGCGGTCCGGGTTGCGCCCAACCTCACGCTGTTGATCGTCGGGGAGGGGGATGAGGAGCGGTCGCTACAGCGGTTGGCCGCCCATCTGGACATCGCCGACCGCGTCCGCCTTGTGGGCCCGGTTCCGCATCAGGCTGTCGGCTGCTGGTATCGGGCCGCGGACCTCTTTGTCTTTCCATCGGTTTCGGAGACCCAAGGCCTGGTCGTGCTCGAGGCGATGGCGCACGGGCTCCCTGTGCTGGCGGTCCGGTCTGTCGGCACCTCGGATTTTATTATAGATGGGGTGAATGGGACCTTAGCCGATGATGCTGAGGACGATTTCATCCGGCGTTTGCTTACGCTGCTCCGCGATGAGGTGAGCCTCACTCGTTACGCCGAGCAGGGCAGGGCGAGGGCGATGCAGATGACGGCCGAAGCCTCGACTCGTCGGCTCCTTGAAGCCTACGAGCGACTCCTCAACCCTATACCCTCAACCCTATACCCTGGCTTTCAATGGATCATCTGATCGAGGACTACTTGAGATTCCTGACGGTCGAGCGTGGGTTGGCAGAGAACAGCCTGGCGGCGTATGGACGGGATCTCCGCCGGATAATCGGCTGTTTCAAGCAGGCCGGGGCCGGCTCATTTCAGGAGGTCAGCCGCGGGCAGGTCGCGCGTCTACTCTTGACGCTCCGAGAGGAGGGGCTGGCGCCTCGCACCGTCGCGCGCCATATCTCATCGCTGCGGGGTCTATACCGGTACCTGCTGGCGCAGGGTCATGTGAAAGAGGATCCGACCGCGCACATCGAGTCGTCGAGCCCCTGGGTGCGTCTGCCTGGGGTGCTGAGCCAGGAGGAGGTGGAGCGGCTGCTGGCGGCGCCGCCCACCAGCAATCCTCTGGGGCTCCGTGATAAGGCGATGCTGGAACTGTTGTACGCGGCCGGCCTGCGAGTGTCGGAGATGGTGACCCTCCGGTTGTCCGACGTGGACCTGGAGGTGGGCTACGTACATTGTCAAGGGAAGGGCGGGAAGGATCGGGTGGTGCCGTTGGGGCGCGATGCCCAGGCGGCTGTTCGCCGGTATCTCGCGACCTCGAGGCCGTCCCTTGAAAGAGGACGGTCAAGTCCTGTGCTGTTCTTGAACCGCCTTGGATACCCGTTGACGCGCCAGGGTTTCTGGAAGCTCCTCCGCGCGTATGCGGCAGCGGCGGGAATCGACCGGCGAGTGACTCCTCACACGCTTCGCCATTCCTTTGCCACGCACCTGCTCGAGCGCGGCGCCGACCTTCGGGCGGTCCAGATGATGTTGGGACACGCCGATATCTCCACGACGCAGATCTACACACACGTCTCAAGGGCGCACCTGAAAGCGGTCTATAACCGCTACCACCCCCGGGCATAAAGACAGGGTTTAGGGTATAGGATTTAGGGTGTGAGGGATACAAAGCGCAGAATGAGGATGCGGCTTCCGCAATTGGGAGATCTGGACCCGCTCAGTCGGACGGCGCTCGAGGCGGCGCGCAGGGCCGCCGCTCCTGCGCCGATCTATGCTGTGGGCGGCTATGTGCGGGATCTGCTCCTTGGCCGGCGGAACGTTGATATCGATCTGGTGGTTGAGGACGATGCCATCGCTGTCGCCGGACGTCTGGCGCACGCTCTCAAGGCAGTGGTGACGCCTCACCCCAGGTTCGGGACCGCCCACCTACGACTACCGGACGGAAGGAGGCTGGATCTCGCCACCGCCAGGTCGGAACGATACCCGCACGCTGCCGCGCTGCCGGAGGTTCAACCCGCCCCACTCCTTGCCGATCTGCTTCGACGAGATTTCAGCATCAATGCCATGGCTGCCCGCATCGATCGTCATCGGTTCGGGCCGCTGATTGATTCGTTGGGAGGACTCCAGGACCTGGAACGCGGTCGGATCAGAGCCTTGCACGAGCAGAGCTTCATCGACGATCCCACCCGGCTCTTCAGGACGGCCCGATTTGAGGGCCGATACCGATTTATTATTGCTCGGAGCACGTTGCGGCTGATGAAGGCCGCAGTAAAAGGGGGAGCGATCGGACATCTTGCCGGTTCGAGAATCTTCAGGGAGCTCCACCTGGTCGCGCAGGAACTATCGGCGCCGCGCATTATCTGGCGGCTCAGGAATCTGGGCGTGTTGACGGCTGTTCATCCGACACTGACCCTCCCGGCGGCCGCGTTCGGTCTACTCGAGCGGGTACGGCAGGTTCTCTCTCAGGCCCCATCGTTGCCGTTGCCGGAGAACGCCGCAGAAGGTGAGGCGCTTCTGCTCGGGATGCTCTATCTTCTGCACCCGAAGACGGTGATCACGGTTCTCAAGAGGCTTACACCGCCCCACCGGATTGCCGAGAGGCTTGCGGCCGATCACAAGGCATGTCGGAACGCTGCGCAGAAGCTGACACGCGCCGTCGATTTTCGCCAAAGCCGGATCGCCAGGCTGCTCGATCCCCTTTCGCCGGAGGCCAGGGTCGTCCTGCTGGCTGTGCTTACGAAGGGATCGGCGCGCGATGCGGTGTCCCGATACGTCACGACTTCATGGCGAATCGTACCGTTGCTCAAAGGCGAAGACCTACACCGGTTGGGTCTGAAACCGGGCCCCATCTACCGGAGGACTTTGGCCGCCCTGCGCGCGGCCAGACTGGATGGGCGTCTTCACACCAAGGAGGAGGAAACGTCGTTTGTCCTTCAGCGCTTCGTCAGGGGGCGCCTTCGTCATTGACAAGGGGGGTTCCCTTTGTTACGGTAACTTGTAGTAAGGGTCCTCATAAGCGACAAGCGTAGAGAGAAGTGATGTTCGATCTGACGCAGTTCATTCTGAATCTGAGCGTGAGGCTGCCGGCCATCCTGGCAGCCTTGACGTTTCACGAGTATGCCCACGGGTGGGTTGCCGACAAGCGGGGCGATCCGACCGCGCGATTGTCGGGTCGCCTGACCTGGAATCCTCTCGCCCACCTCGATCCGATCGGAACTCTGGCCCTGATCTTGACGCCGATAGGCTGGGCTAAGCCAGTTCCGGTAAATTTCGACAACCTCCGACATCCGAGGCGCGACATGGTCTTGGTGGCGGCGGCGGGGCCGGGTGCGAACCTCGTCCTTGCCTCCGTGTGTGCCTGGCTGCTTCGACAGTTCGACTGGACTGAGGCGATGAGTGAGTCCGCCTTGGGGCTTTCGTGGCTCACGCCGGTTCAACTCATGTTGTACAAGAGCGTGCTGATCAACGTCGCGCTGGCCGTTTTTAACCTGATTCCTTTATTGCCGCTTGATGGCGGGCGCGTCATGGCCGGCCTTCTGCCGCCGCGCCAGGCCGCCTCATACGGCAGGCTGGAACGGTACGGCTTTGTGATTCTGATGGTCCTGATCTTCAGTGGGGCTGTCGAGCGACTGATCTGGCCGCCCATCGCGCTTGTCGCCGGTTTGTTGCTCGGCGCGTAGGCGCAGGAGGAGCGCGGCAGTCAATGTCAAAGGGTCGGGTCTTGAGTGGGATGAGACCGACGGGGCGCCTGCACCTCGGTCACCTGTTCGGGGCCTTGGACAACTGGCGCCGGTTGCAGGA
>JAGWRQ010000152.1 GCA_028869615.1 Candidatus Methylomirabilota bacterium
CAGGAATCTATAAGGTGAAAGATGCCATTGTAGGACCAGATTCCCACATGAATTTTCTCGTACACTCGAACTCTCTCGGGTTGGCGCTGTCCTGCCTTGGCGTTTTGAGCTGCCTTGTGAAACTTGCCGTTTTGCGTCAGGTTACCCGAAGGATAGTGCTCCGGCTGATCGACCGCCTTCGGGTTTGGGGAAGAAGACCCACGCGGCTCGTCATGACCCTCGTAGATCAATGTCGTGCCCCCGTCTTCAAGCCGGTCGCGGTAAGGGGCATTCCGTCGGACTGACATCAAAATAACAGAGTGATTGCCACCAAGACCGAAATTCATTCCTTGTTGAAGACTTGTACCTTCTCGTCGGCACATTTCGATATATGGAATGATGTTGTCTGCCACAGCTTGAACCTGACGAGAGGTTGGGCGCCGTGTTGCCTAACTACTGAATATACTGGTTAGCATATCCTGATCCTCAGACCTCTAATGAGTGTGGCAATGCTGCCGCTCAGGCCACTAACCGCCCGGGAGTCCTCGGGCGCTGTTGATGAACAGCGTCACTTGGTCGAATGGGGTGAGCGCTGTTTTAAGGCCGTCGAGAAGCGCGATGTTCCGGTCGTTGACCAGGACCTCGACATCCTGCTGGAGCTTTTCCCCCGCAAACACGAACTCCTGGAACGCGGGGCCCATGACCTGCTTCAGCGCCTCCAGAAGCTGCTCCACTGTGCCGGCATCGATCCCGAACGTGGTCAATCCTGCAGCCTTCCGGATCGCGCCAAGAAACCTTACCTCAGCCATAGAAAACAGGGTATAGGATTTAGGGTGTAGGGTAGAGGTCCAGTTCCCTCAGTTTCCCTGGGGTCGGGACGCCTTCCGGTGTCCACCCGCGAAGCGCGTAGTATTCGGGCAGCATCTCGCCGAGGCGGGCCACCTTCCCCTTGGCCGGCCCCGCTGGAATCGGCTCCTCCAGGATGCGCCGGGGCAACGTATCGTCTTTGGCGCTGAAGCCGGCCTTGAGGTTGAACAGCCGCTCGAGGTTCCAGATTCGCTCGCCGATCTTGAGAACTTCCTCCACCGTATAGCCGGCGCCCGTCGCCAGTTCCAACATCGCGTGCAGATCAGCGGGCCCCAAGGCAAAGGTGGTGAACACACAGGTGCCGGTCGAATCGACGAAGGCGGTGGCGTCCTGAGACGCTTTGGCCAGCGCCGCCTTCCCCTCGATGGCGAAGGGGTCCATCTTTCGCGGAACACCGAACACCTCGGCCGCAATGGTGTAGCCGCGCAGGTGACAGGCGCCACGGTTGGAGGTAGCGTACCCCAGCCCGATCCCCTGCGCCCCTCGTCCGTCGTAGGCGGGGAACGCCTGCCGTTTGACACCCATAAATAACTCCGGATGACCGTACCGCTCGGCAAGCCGCGCGCCGCCCAGCGCGAGCAGTGCGCCGAACCCCTCACCCCTGCCCAGCTTCTCCGTCATCTCCACCAGGGCATCCGCGTCGCCGAAACGAAGCGAGCGGCCGGTCTCACGCTCCAGAATATAGCCTCGCTCGAACAGCTCCATGGCGGTGGCGATGGCCACCCCCGCCTCGATGGTGTCCATCCCCAGCTCATTGCAGAGGTAGTTCGCCTTGGTGACCGCCGCTAGATCGTCCACGCCGGTCATCGCGCCAAGGCCCCAGACGGTCTCGTATTCCGGACCTTCGCCCGACCCCTTGAACCTTCCGGCCTTGATCTCGGTGACCCGCGCGCAGGCAATGGTGCAGGCGAAGCAGCCCTTGTTCCGGATCAGGATCTTGTCGTGAATGGTCTCGCCGCTGATTTTATCGGCGCCGGCAAACTGGCCGAATTGAAAGTTGTTGGTCGGCATGAAGCCATGCGCGTTGATGACGTTCACGATCCCTGGCGTGCCGTACGTCGGCAAGCCCTCTCCCGAACCGTGATCTGCCTTGAGCTTCGCCACGGCCATGAGGCAGGCCTGCATAAACGCCTGGGGGTGCGCGACCTTCACCGACCTGGTGCCGCGGAAGACCACCGCCTTCAGGTTTTTCGACCCCATCACCGCGCCCACTCCAGAGCGCCCTGCGGCCCGATGCTTGTCATTGATGACGCAGGCGGTGAGGCTCAGCGTCTCACCCGCAGGCCCGATGCTGCTGATCTTGGCCTCGGCGCTGGTGGCCGCTCGAAGAGCGTCCTCGGTCTCGTGCGTGGACTGCCCCCAGACCTGGGCGGCGTCCCGAATCTCTACCCGGTCGTTGTTGACCCAGAGGTACACCGGATGTGGCGCCTTTCCCTCGACAATCACCAGGTCGTAGCCGGCGTACTTCATCTCGGCGCCGACGTACCCGCCGGAATTGGAGCATGCGATAGCGCCGGTCAGCGGCGACTTGGTTACCACCATATACCGGCCACCGGTGGGGGCGTTCGTGCCGGTAAGCGGGCCGGTGGCGAGGATCAGTTTGTTGGCTGGTCTGAGGGGATTGAGCGTCGGGTCGGTCTCGTCGTACAGGATCTTCGTCGCCAGGCCCCGACCGCCGATGTAGGCCCTGGCGAGTTGCGGGTCCAACGGCTCCTTCGCCACGCTGCCGTTGCTCAGGTTGACCCTGAGGATCGTCCCGGTCCAGCCCATCAGCCTGTCATCTCCTTGTACACTTCCTTCATCCGAAGGGCGGTGGCGGCCTGCTTGGCCTTGGGGCCTGCGTCCTCATCGGTGAAGAGCAACGCCTTTGGCGTGCAGAACTTCACGCACTCCGGATCGCCGTCGATGGAGAGGCAGAGATCGCACTTCTCGGCCTTGCCGTGGTCCGCATACAGCTCTATCGCCCCGAACGGGCAGGCCAGAACGCACATCTTGCAGCCGACGCATTTATTGTCGTCCACGTAGTACGCCATGTAGTCGTCGTTGCGAAGGATGGCGGTGGTGGGGCAGATCTTTGCGCACCAAGCTTCGCTGCATTGAGTGCAGGCGGTGGGGATGTAGACCGCTTCTTCCAGAAAGATGCTGACCTTGATGCGCGATCGACTGGGATTAAACTCGCCGTAGTGCTTGACCGAGCAGGCCAGCTCACAGGCCCGGCAGGCGGTACACCGTTCGGGGATGATGCTGAGGACCTTCGCCATTCCAACCTCCGTCTACTCTGAACGGATTGCGACTTCCTTCATCTAACCCCACGTCATCACCCCTGTCAAGGACATTCAGGGCTGTGCAGCAAGGGCTGGACACCACGGGCCTTACCGTTCTCAGCATTTGAGAAACTCTTTGGCAGTAACCCAACTTTCGGTGAGATTGGCGCACCGGCTGGTTCGATTCTCGGGCGATTGACATTTTTCTATAGCTTGCGTAGACTCTCAGCATGAACGTCAAGGTGATAGTTGAACTTGGAGAAGATGGACAGTACGTTGCGCATTGCCCTGCCCTGAAAAGCTGTTGGTCGCAGGGCAAGACCCGTGAGGAGGCGTTGCAGAACGTCCGTGAGGCCATCGAATTGTACCTCGAGCCCGCACCAGGCCAGATGGTCGAAGATAAGACACGCGAAGTGGTTGAGATTTCGTGAATCTGCCCCTCCTCTCCGGCCGACAAGTACTGGCCGCATTGACGCGTCTTGGCTTTGTGGAAATCGACCGGAGAGGCAGCCACGTCAAGATGGAACATCTCGACGGACGCCGCATCGTGTTCGCTGCACCTCTTCTACCACAGGAGGGAGTGTTACCCATGTATGATAACTCTACTCTATTCACAGCAGCCCCCTTGACACATCGTGCTCTTTCTCGAGGACGACACGTCGCTCGCAGACGCTGGCCCGCACGCTTTGGGGTGGGGACAATGGCGCTGGTCCTCGGGCTGGCAGCGCTCTTGGGAACGGCGAGCCGCCTCCCCGCAGCATGGGCCCAGGACGAGCTCTTCGTTACCAACTGTGGAACCAATTCCGTGCTGGTCTTCACCCGGACGGCAAGCGGCAACACTGCTCCGCTTCGGACCCTGCAAGGGGCGGCCACGGGATTGAGTTGCCCGCACGGGCTCGCCGTGGACCAGGTGAACAACGAACTGCTGGTGGAGAACGCGAACTCCATCACGGTCTACCCGCGGACGGCGAGCGGCAACACTGCCCCGCTTCGGACCCTAGTGCCCACGGGGTTGAATATTGGCAACTTGTTCGTGGACCCAGTGAACAACGAACTGGTGGTGACGGACTTTGTTGGCCCCTCCGTTGCGGTCTTCACCCGGACGGCAAGTGGCAACACTGCTCCGCTTCGGACCCTGCAAGGGGCGGCCACGGGGTTGGGGTCGCCGCAGGCGGTGGTCGTAGATCCGGTGAACAACGAGCTGCTCGTGGTGAACACGAACTCCATCACGGTCTACCCGCGGACCGCGAGTGGCAACACTGCCCCGCTTCGGACCCTCCAAGGGGCGGCCACGGGTTTAAATAGTCCCAGTGCACTGTTCGTGGACCTAGTGAACAACGAGCTTGTGGTGTCGAACTCTGCGAATCCATTGGGTTTGTCACCCGTCCGTTCCTCCATCAGGGTCTACGCCCGCACGGCGGACGGCAACACTGCCCCGCTTCGGGTCCTCCGAAGCCCGGAGTTGGTCGGGCCCCTCGGCCTCGCAGTGGACACCGTGGATAATGAGCTGCTCGTGGTGAAAAATCTTCACGCAACCGTATTCGGACCCTCCTCTCCCTCTTGCTCGATCTCCATCGACGCAGCGGTCCTGGTCTTCCCTCGGGTGGCGAGCGGCGACATCTGCCCGCTCCGGACCCTAGAAGGAAACGCCACGGGATTGACGAACCCCCAATTCCTTGCCGTCTCCAGTCCCGCGACCTCCCTCGCCGCCGCCGTCCTGCCCGCGAGCCGCTCCGTCCAGGTGGGTACGCCGGCCACCGCCTTCGCGACCGTCATCAACCTGGACACCGGCCTGGCGACCGGGTGTAGCCTCGCGCCGGCGATGAGCCTCCCCGCTACCTTCAGCTACCAGACCACCGACCCGACCACCAACGCGCTGACCGGGAGCCCCAACACCCCGGTGGACATCGCCCCCAGCGCCGCCCAGAGCTTCGTCTTTGCCCTGACCCCCACGAGCCCCATCGCCCCCACCGACGTGCCGCTCAGCTTTGCCTGTACGAAT
>JAGWRQ010000153.1 GCA_028869615.1 Candidatus Methylomirabilota bacterium
GGCGGGTTGGGCTTGGATTATCTGAGTCTGGGTATCGTCAGTGAAGAGCTGGAGCGCGCCGATACCGCGTTTCGCGTCCTGATTGCGGTACACTTGGCGCTCAACTCGCTGGCGCTGTTTCAGTGGGGGAGCGAAGAACAGAAACAACGATACCTCGTCCCGCAGGCGCGGGGCGAGAAGCTGGCGGCCTTCGCCCTGACCGAGCCGGACGCGGGGAGCGATGTGGCGGCCATCCGTACTACCGCGCGGCGGGACGGCAAGCATTACATTCTGAACGGCGAGAAGACCTGGATCAGCCTGGCCGATGTCGCGGACCACTTCCTGGTCTTCGCCTACACCGACCGTTCGGCCGGAACGCGCGGCATCTCCGCATTCATTGTCGAACGCGGCTTTGAAGGGGTCCGTAGTGCCAGCATCCACCACAAGTTGGGCGGGCGGATCGGCAACACCGGCAGCATCGCATTGCAAGATGCGCGCGTGCCCGCTGAAAACCGCCTCGGTGCGGAAGGGGAAGGGCTCAAGATCGCCCTGAGCGCGCTGGATAACGGCCGCTACACCGTCGCAGCCGGCGCGGTCGGTTTGATGGAGGCATGTCTTGAGGCCAGCCTCGCTTACGCCGAGCAGCGGCAAAGCTTCGGACAACCTATCGGAAAGCGCCAACTCGTTCAACAAAAGATCGCCCGTATGGTCGCTGGGCGTGACATCGGACGGCTGTTGTATTACCAAGTCGGCTGGCTCAAGAATCAAGGGATGCGGTGTACGCGGGAGGCCAGCCTGGCTAAGTGGACCAACTGCGACAACGCCTTCCGGGCCGCAGACGATGCGGTCCAGATCCATGGAGCGTACGGCTACAGCGACGAGTTCCCCGTCGAACGCTACTTCCGCAACGCCCGCGGGTCGCTGATCTATGAAGGCACGCAGGAGATCCACCAGTTAATCCAGGCGGAGTATGCGCTGGGCTACCGCACCGATAAGCCGCTTTCGCAACCGCTCCCCCCTTATCCCTTTGCGGAGGACGCGTAGTGGCCGGCGCCCTGGACGGTGTGCGGGTCCTGGACCTGTCGCGACACTTGGCTGGACCCTACTGCGCGATGATGCTGGGCGACCTCGGCGCAGAGGTCATCAAGATCGAGCGCCCAGGCGTCGGCGATGAGTCACGCCACTGGGGGCCGCCGTTTTTTGGTGGGGAGTCAGCCTATTACCTGTGCTGCAACCGCAACAAGCAGAGCCTCACGCTCAACCTCAAACACGAACGCGGCGCTACCCTTGCCCGCGAACTTGCGCGAGGCAGTGATGTGGTCATCGAGAACTTTCGTGTCGGCGTCCTGGACCAACTCGGTTTAGGCTACGCCGATCTCAAAAGCATCAACCCGCGCCTGGTGTACTGCTCCATTAGTGGCTTCGGGTACACCGGCCCCGACCGAGAGTTAGGGGGCTATGACTTTCTCATCCAGAGTCGCGGCGGCCTGATGTCGATCACCGGCGAGCCCGACGGTCCGCCCATGAAGGTCGGGGTGGCCATTGCGGACATGACCGCCGGCCTGTTCGCGTGCAGCGCAATCCTGTCGGCCCTTTTTGTCCGGGAGCGAACAGGCGTTGGACAGCATCTTGACATCGCGCTCTACGATTCGCAGATCGCATTGCTGGCGAACATCGCGAGTAACTACCTCTGTTCGGGCGAGGTGCCGGGCCGTTGGGGCAACGCGCACAGGAGCATCGTGCCGTACGAAGCGTTTCAGGCGGCGGACGACTACCTGATCCTGGCCATCGGCAACGATGAGCAGTGGCAGCGGTTCTGCGTCGCGGCGGGCGTTGCCTCATGGGCCACGGATCCGCGCTTCGCGACCAATCCTGAGCGTGTCGCCAATCGAGAGGCGCTCATCCCGTTGGTCCAGGGTCTGCTCAGCGGCAAGACGGTCGCCGAGTGGCTGCAACTGTGCGCCGAGGCCGATGTGCCGGCTGGACCGGTCAACACGATTGACAAAGTCTTCGCGGACCCGCAGGTGGGTGCGCGAGGGATGCTTGTCCAGATGCCGCACCCGACGATAGGGACCGTGCGGCTGGCCGGCACGCCGATCAACCTTTCCGCGACGCCGGCGCAGATGCGCCTACCGCCCCCGCTGCTGGGTGAACACACCGACGCGATTCTCTCTCGTCTGCTTGCGTTGGATGAACGCACTATTGTAGAGCTACACCGCGATGGGGTCGTGTGAAGGCTTCGAGTCTTTGTGAACAGGGAGGCGTCTAACCAGCGATCTGCTCCATGCCTCGGTAAGACCAGTCCAAAAGCTCGACCGGGTGCATGACCCGGACCTGAAGCCCTCGCTCTCTCAGACCCTTCTCGATCTGGAGGGAACAGCCAGGGTTGCCGCTGACAACCACCTGAGCCCCCGTCTCCCTGATCCGCTCGATCTTTCGATCGAGCAACTGTTGAGCCAGTTCGGGATGCAAGAGATTGTAGATCCCAGCGCTTCCGCAACAGAAATCGGACTCCTTCAGCTCGACGAACCGGAGCCCAGGGATCGTCTTTAGCAGTCGCCTGGGCGCCTGCCGAATCTTCTGGCCATGGGCCAAGTGGCAGGCATCGTGATAGGTGACGGTCAGGTTCAGCGGCTGAAGCTCGCCTCGCAGCGGAGCCTCGGCCAACATCTCTGAGATATCCCGCACCTTTCGACTGAAGACGTCGGCCTTTCCGGCATAGGCCGGATCCGGCCGGAGCAGCTCCCCGTACTCTTTCATGACCGAGCCGCACCCTGCTGCATTGACGACGATCTGATTCACGTTGGCCCGCTCGAAACAATCGATAAGCTGCCTTGCCATTATCTTGCCTTGCTCTCGTTCCCCTTCGTGAATCAGGAGCGAGCCGCAGCATCCTTGATCTCTTGGCACCACCACCTCGTACCCGTTTTCGCTCAAGATCCGGACCGTGGCAGCATTCACGTGGGCGAAGAAGAACCGTTGGACGCAGCCGAGCAGGAGCCCAACCCGCCCACGCCTCTGACCTTTAGCTGGTGTAACCTCAGCAAGCTCCCCATGCTGGTACGGTGTTATGATGTCCGGCAGAAGGGCCTCCATCCGGCCCAGGCGGCCCAAGCGACTCAAGAACCCTG
Source organism: Candidatus Methylomirabilota bacterium (assembly GCA_028869615.1). GTDB lineage: Bacteria > Methylomirabilota > Methylomirabilia > Methylomirabilales > Methylomirabilaceae > Methylomirabilis. The sequence goes on from JAGWRQ010000153.1 coordinate 3,111, forward strand.
AAGCCCTGATGAGCCGCTGCAAACCAGACCGCTGGTATAAACGAAGAAGGCTGGTAAGCGTCCGCAGGCGACCGAGATCAGTGAAGGTGTGCAAAAGAACGTCGCGAAACCATCGTTCGACGGTGGGATACTGATAACGCCGCTCAACCTGACCCCTGGCCGCCTCCATCAGGAAGCCGAACTTCACACCCGAAGGGCAGGCCGTCTCACAGGCCCGGCAGAGGAGGCACAGATCTATGTGCTTGGCGAAGCTGTCAGAGAAGCCGATCTTCCCTTCCGAAGCAGTCCGGATGAGGTAGAGCCGCCCGCGTGGGCTGTCCATCTCGTTGCCAAGGACGAGGTACGTGGGGCACGTCGGCAGGCAGAACCCGCAGTGGATGCAGTCGAGGTACAGCTCCGGATCAGGCGGATCGAGCTGGTCGAAGACGCTTGCGCCTATTTTCTCGGTTGTTTGGATCACCATCCGCCAATATGGACGATTCTATTAATTGTCGTCAATATAATCCCGCCCTCTGATGGGGTCAAGAATTCATGTGGCGTCATCTTTGCTGTGGCGCTTTTGCTCCGCCCACCCTATACTAAGTGCCAATTGCAAGCGTTATTGGTCTCGTTATTCCTGAAAGGGTTGTAAGCCATGAACCAGGTTGCCGCTCCACCGCTTGCCGGTTTGACCGGTCTTACAGTGGTCTCCTTTGAGAGTCGTCTGGCCGCCCCGATGGCCGACCTGATCAGCCGTCAAGGGGGCGCGCCTGTCTCCGCGCCTGCGCTCCGCGAGATCCCTTGTACGGAAGATGCTGAAGCGATTGAGTTTGCGAAGGCAATACTGGCCGGCCAAATCGATATGGTCATATGGCTGACCGGCGTCGGCGCCCGCGCCTTGCTTGCCGCTGTGGAGGGTGTCGTGTCGCGCGCGGAGTTTCTGGCGGCCCTGAGCCGGGTCCCGGCGATTGTCCTTGGCCCAAAGCCCCAAGCGGTCCTGCGGGAACTGGGTATTCCGATTGCGCTGGCTGTCCCGGAACCCAACACCTGGCGCGAAATCCTGAGCGCTATCGACAGCGCAGCGATCCCCCTGCAAGGTCGGCGGGTGGCGGTGCAGGAATACGGGCGGAGCAACCCGGAACTGGTTGCGGGATTGGAGGCGCGGGGGGCCTCTGTGATGCGGGTCTCCGTCTACCGGTGGGCGTTGCCGGAAGACTGTGGCCCTTTGCGGCGCGCCATCAAGGCCATTATCGAAGGGAAGGTCGATCTGGTCCTCTTTACCACCGCTGTACAGATAGATCATCTGCTGCAGGTCGCGGCGGCGAAGGGTCTGGAGGAGTCGCTGCGGGCAGGATTACGCGATACGGTCGTCGCGTCGATCGGTCCTACGTGCAGCAAAGCGCTGCGCGAGCATGGCCTCACGGTCGACCTGGAGCCGGAGCATCCCAAAATGGGCCACCTGGTTCAGACCGCCGCTCGTCACGCCAACGTGCTGCGACGGATCAAGCAAGCACGAGCGTTGCGAGGCGCGGGGTGTGAGGCGCGGGAGGATCGAGGCGCAGATCTATTACGGGAGAGTCCATTTCTGAAAGCCTGCCGCCTGGAGCCGACCCCCTATACGCCGATCTGGATCATGCGGCAGGCCGGGCGGTACTTGCAGGAGTACCGGGAGATCCGAGGCAAGCTGTCGTTTCTGGAGTTGTGCCACCGGCCTGACCTGGCGGCGGAGGTGACGGTCACGGCCGCCGAACGACTCGGCGTAGATGCCGCGATCATCTTCGGCGACATCCTCCTGGTGGTGGAACCGATGGGGGTCGGATTGGAGTTTACCAAGGGGGACGGTCCGGTCATCCATCACCCGGTCAGGTGCGGGGCCGATCTGAAACGGCTGCGACCGGTCGA
>JAGWRQ010000154.1 GCA_028869615.1 Candidatus Methylomirabilota bacterium
CGCGCAACGTCGGCTCCTGCCACGCCGACTCGCCCGACCCGAAACTGACGCTCAGGATGCGCCCGGCGGCCCGCATGTCCTCAGGACCTGTCTCACCCAGGCGCACGTCTGCCGGTACCGGCGGGTCGACCGGCTCGCGCTGAAACATGATCCACCTATGAGATGTGAGTGCGCAACCCGCCGCCTGCAATGCCTCGGCCAGCCCCTCAGGCGCCGTATCAAGCGTGAAATTGAAGTGCGGGCTGTGGCCCCGCGCGCGGTGGTGCGCCATGACCTCCTCGATGCGCTCGCGACTTGGCATTGCGCTCCACGGTACGACGTCGGCATAGTTGTACGAGGCGACGGTGATCTCGTCGTTGATGAAAAGTACGAACGGGTGCTTGATCGCCACTAAGCAACCCATGGAGTGGTTGCGCTCGACGAGGTAGGTTTCGTATGAATCCAGGCTCTTGCGAAGCACCGCGTCCACACAAACACCCCGTCGTTCAGGTATGCTGGTCAACCCCAGAGACGGAGAAGGCCACAGGGACTGCTATGGGGAAGCGAAATTCAGGATTCTTCGAGAAATGATAGGACAACGCGGTTAAACTCCCCGGCATGGGTGAGGACTAAGGCGTGTCCGCCGCCGCGGATCACTGCCAGTTTGGCGCCGGAGATTCGCTCATGGAGCGTCGTGGCAAAACGCATGGGCGTCAAGAGATCGTCATCGCCGGCCACGATCAGGGTCGGCGCCGTAATCCGGCTTAAGCGATCTTCAGTAAAGTGACTGAGCGCGGCCTCAACTTGGCGGGCGTAGACGTCAGCCGGGAGAAAGTATGGATCCTCCAGGAACCGCGTTGTGGCCGATTCCACTAATCCAGGAACAAGATAGTCGTGGTACGTAAATACCCATGGACTGGTGGCGTGCGCATACTCTTCCCGGCTGAAGCGGGCCCGCATCAGAGCGAACGAGTTCAGCACGTCAGCCCCGCGTCGATCGGCTGAGGTATAGGTCGAGACAAGGACCAGTCGTGTGACCCGGGCGGGATGGGCGATCGCCAACTCCTGGGCAATCGCCCCGCCCATGGAAAGGCCTACAATGTGGGCCTTGTCAATGGCGAGCGCGTCCATCAGGCCGATGGCATCATCGGCCATAGTCTTAATAGTATAGGAGCCCGATGAGCGATCACTCTGGCCGCCGTCGCGGTTGTCGAACGCCAGGCAGCGGAAGTGCTGGGTGAACAGCGGCATCTGCAGCCCCCAGACCCAGTGGTCGATACCGACCCCGTGAATCCAGACGACCGGCTCGCCGTGGCCGTCTTCCTCATAGAAAAGCTCGATCTGGCCGACTCGGACCTTTGGCATCGAGGCGATTGTAAGCGGGCAGGTCATGGATGTCAATCCATCCGTGCGTGTCGCGCATCGCGGCTGCTTGACACCCCTTGTGCCCTCAGCTAAGGTCAGATGAGAGGGGATGCAATGAATCCGGAGTCCCATGACATGAGTAAAGAGGCGCTACCGCGGCACACCAATCGGCTGATCCACGAGACCAGCCCCTACCTCCTGCAGCATGCCCATAACCCGGTAGACTGGTACCCCTGGGGAGAGGAGGCGCTCCGCCGGGCCAGGGAAGAGAATCGTCCGATCCTCCTCAGCATCGGCTACTCTACCTGCCACTGGTGCCACGTGATGGCGCATGAGTCGTTCGAGAGCGAGCAGATCGCCGAGCTGATGAACCAACACTTCGTCTGCATCAAGGTCGATCGGGAGGAGCGACCCGACCTCGACGCAATCTACATGGCGGCTACGACGGCCCTGAATCAGGGGCAGGGCGGGTGGCCGATGACCGTGTTTCTCACCCCCGACCTGCAGCCGTTCTTCGCGGGAACCTACTTCCCGCCCAGGAACGGGTTGGGTCGCCCAGGGTTCCCGACGATCCTCAAACGGATTGCGCAGGTCTGGCGCGAGCAACCCGACGCCCTGCGGACCCAGTCGGCCGAGATCACCGAACGGCTGCGCGAGACCTCTCGCCCACCCCTTCCTATGCCGGTGGGACGGGCTGAGATCGCGGCCGCCGTCGCCCACTTCGCCTCAACCTTCGATCCCACATTCGGCGGATTCGGCTCCGCCCCCAAGTTCCCGGCCGCGACCGCTTTGTCGCTCCTGCTGCGTCATCACCGGCGCACCGGTGATGCCCACGCTCTGCAGATGGTGCGAACGACACTGGACGCGATGGCCCGTGGTGGGATTTACGACCAGATCGGTGGCGGCTTTGCCCGGTACTCGACCGACGAGCGCTGGCTGGTCCCTCACTTCGAGAAGATGCTCTACGACAATGCGCTGCTGGCCAGGACCTATCTGGAGGCGTTTCAAGTGACCGGCGACCCGTTCTATCGGCGGATCGCGACCGAGGTCCTTGATTACATCCTGCGCGAGATGACCGCGCCGGAGGGCGGGTTTTACTCCGCCACCGACGCAGACTCGGAGGGAGTAGAGGGTAAGTTTTACGTCTGGACGCCGGCCGAGATCGAGGCAATCCTGGGGAAGGAAGAGGCGCGTGTCTTCTGCGCTTATTACGACATCACAGAGAGCGGCAACTGGGAGGGCACGTCCATCCCCAACATCCGGCGCACGGAGGTACAGGTAGCGGCGAAGCTTGGGATCAGCGTCGAGGAACTTGCTGCCTCACTCGATCAGGCTCGCCCCAAGGTCTATGAAGCCCGGCGGCGGAGGGTGCCACCCGGCCTGGATGACAAGATCCTCACGGCCTGGAATGGGATGATGATCGGCGCGATGGCTGAAGGATACCACGTCCTCGGCGAGCGGCGTTACGTTGACGCCGCCGTCCGCGCGGCCGACTTCCTGCTTTCCACGCTCCTCCGGCCAGACGGCCGACTGATGCGAACCTACCGGAAAGGCTCGGCGCATCTGAATGCTTACCTGGAGGATTATGCCTACCTTTGTGAGGGGCTGACCGACCTGTACGAGGCGGGCGGCGAGGCCCGATATCTCCTCGAAGCCATTCGGCTGGCCGAGCGCCTGCTGGCCGATTTTGTCGATGAGGAGAGCGGCGCCTTCTGTACCACGTCGCGGGACCACGAATCGCTGATCTTGCGCCATCGGGAAGGGACGGATGGCGCTACCCCCAGCGGCAACGCCGTGGCGGCCTCGGCGCTGGCCCGCCTCTCGTTCCACCAAGCGCGTGACGAGCTACGCCGCGCGGCTGAGCGCGCCATCGCGGCCTTCGGCAAACAGATTGCCTTCTATCCGCACGTCTTCGCCAAGAGCCTCGCCGTCGCGGATCTCCTCCTGGAGGGGCCGGTGGAGCTGGCCCTGATTGGCGAGCCGGCGGAGGTGGGATATGAGACGCTCCGCATGGAGGTCGGTCGCCACTATCTTCCAAATCGGATCATTGCGCACCATGATCCGACCGAGGGCGAGCCAACCGTCCCCATGGTGAAGGGAAAGGGATTGGTCAACGGTCGCGCGACACTCTACATCTGTCGGAACTTCACCTGTCAGGCCCCGATTACCGACCCTGCGCAGGTGGCCGAAGCCCTCAGTCTCCTCGAGCGGCCTTCAGCCGGCGGCACACGTTCAGCCATCGGATCCTTCCTGGCCGGTCACGCCACTGAGGCCGCTACCGCTGCGTTCGCTGCCCGCTTTGCCCCATCGGGCTATACGGCGCTCGGCTCGACCGGCCTCATCACCAGCAGACTGGGCTTCGGCGGATACCGGATTGACGATGAGACCCCCGAGCACCACGAGGCCCTGAAGAAGGCGCTGCTTGAAGGCTGCAACCTGATCGATACCTCCACCAACTACACGGACGGCGGCAGCGAGCGGTGTGTCGGGGCCGTCCTCGGCGATCTGGCGCGGTCCGGAAAGCTGCGCCGCGAGGAAGTCATCGTGGTCTCCAAGATTGGCTACGTTCAGGGACAGAATCTGGAACTGGCGCAGCAGCGAGAAGCGGCGGGAACGCCGTTTCCGGAGATGGTGAAGTATATGGATGGTTGTTGGCACTGCATCCATCCGGAGTTCCTGCGCGACCAGCTTGAGCGGTCCCTGACGCGGTTGCAACTCGCAACCCTCGATGTCTGTTTGCTGCACAATCCCGAGTACTTCCTCGCCGATACCACGCAGCGCGGACGCGGCGATCTGGAATCGGCCCGCAACGAGTTCTACCGGCGGCTGCGCGAGGCGTTCGCCTTCTTTGAGGCCCAGGTGGCAGCCGGTACGATCCGATGGTATGGTGTCTCCTCGAATACCGCCGTGTCACCTGCCGCTGATCCCGAGGCGACCTCGCTGACCCGGATGCTGGCCGCGGCGCGAGAGGCGGGCGGGCCGGCCCACCACTTCCGGATCCTCCAGCTCCCAATCAACCTGTGCGAGGCCGGCGCGCTCCTCATGCGGAACAACGGGCCGGACAATCAGCAGACGGTGCTCGAGGCCGCGTCAACTGCCGGGATCGGCGTCCTGGTCAACCGGCCACTCAATGCCATCGTTGGAGACAGGATGGTCCGGCTGGCGGCGAGCTCGAGCCGGCGCGTCCATGACGCGATCTCGGCGGCCATCGATCCGCTCCTCCCCGAGGCGCGCCGAGGCGAAAGCCTGTCCAGGAAGGCGCTATGGGTCCTGACCAGCACGAAAGGGGTGGGCTGCGTCTTGAACGGCATGCGCACCCCGGCCTACGTCGATGACTCGCTCGGTGTTCTGCCCTGGCCCCCGCTCGCCGATGTCGTCCCGATCTATCTGGCCGTGCAGCGCCTCAACCCGCTTGACGTGGGCCGGCGAAGCAGGTAGCCTGAATCGTACAGAGAAAACGGAGACCTCACGATGGTGCCTGGAATGCTGACGAGATGTGTACATGTGCTGCCTGGGTATATCCCGCCCCACAAACGGGATAGGCGACGCGCCGACAGCTATTTGAAGACACTCGAGGCGCGCGCGAAAGAGAAGGTCGCACTCGAAGCGCAACTGGAGGCGAACCGGCTGAAGCG
>JAGWRQ010000155.1 GCA_028869615.1 Candidatus Methylomirabilota bacterium
TCATCGTCAGCAACCCGCTTGACGCGATGACCCAACTGGCGCTCAAGCGAAGCGGCTTTGCTCGAGAGCGGGTCATCGGCATGGCGGGCGTGCTGGATGCTGCGCGACTGCAGACCTTTATCGCGCAAGAGCTTCGGGTCTCTGTTGAGAATGTTCATGCGTGCGTGCTCGGCGGCCATGGCGACGCAATGGTTCCACTGCCTCGGTTCTCCACGGTTGCCGGGATTCCGATCACCGAACTGCTGCCGCCAGACCGGGTCGAGGCGCTGGTGAAGCGGACAGCCGGGGGTGGGGGGGAGATCCTCGCGCTGCTCGGAACGGGAAGCGCGTATTACGCGCCGGGCGCCTCAGTCGTGGAGATGGTCGAGGCGATTCTGAAGGATAAGAAGAAGATCCTGCCCTGCTGCGTCTATCTGGAAGGAGAGTACGGGATACGCGGGTTATGCGTCGGTGTCCCGGTTAAGTTGGGAGCCGCCGGTGTTGAGCAGATCATCGAAATCCGGCTGACACCCGGTGAGACGGCTGCCCTGAACCGGTCGGCGGCCGCCGTAAAAGAGTTAGTTGATATCCTGAAGCTCTGAACTGTAAGCGGTATGCTGTAAACCCTTAACAGGAGGAGGACGGGCCGTGATGCAACCGAGAGGCAGGTACCTGGGTTCCTTGGTGCTGGCTGTGGGGCTGTTGGTCGCCGGCTGCGGGCAGGAGCTCAAGCAGGAGAATGAGCAACTGAAAACGCAGGTGGCAACCCTTCAGAAGGAGAATGCCAATCTCAAAGCTGAGGCGGCGACGTTGAAGGGTGAGAACGAGGCAGTGAAGAAGGAGATCGAAGAGCTGAAGGCGCAGATGCAACAGATGGAGGAGCAGATGAAGGCCAAAGGCCGACCCGCAAAGAAAAAGTAACCGGCCCGGTTGACAATACAACCGTTAGCGCGTAAGAAACTCGTGCCCGAAGAGCGGTTGAGCAACCGGCGGGGACAGGTCTCGGCGCCGACCTTGGGAAGAGAGATCTGGTGGCTGCAGCCGATGCTGATCGTGTCGGCGCTGGGCGGGTTCATGGTCTATACGACCTGGGCGGTCCTCCAGGGGAACCACTATGAGTACAAGAACTACTTCTCACCCTTCTATCCGGCTTTCGCCAAACCTGAATGGTGGCCGCTCTCACCGGCTTTTCTGATCCTTTGGGCCCCGGCGGGTTTTCGGTTTACCTGCTATTACTTTCGGAAGGCTTTCCATCGTTCGTTCTTGCTGGCCCCGCCGGCCTGCGCGGTCGCCGACGCGCGGGCCGGCTATACAGGGGAATCCAGATTCCCCCTGATCCTCATGAATCTTCATCGTTACTTTCTCTATCTGGCCATGATCGAACTGATTATCTTGTGGTATCACGCTGCCCGCAGTGTCGTCTTTGACGGGCAACTCGGCGCAGGGATGGGCTCACTCGTGATGGTGGCCAATGTTATCTTGCTTAGTCTCTACCTGACCTCCTGTCACTCCTTTCGACACCTCATCGGCGGGCGGCTCGACTGTTTCTCATGCTGCCCAACCCGGCACGCCCTCTGGAGTCAGGTCAGCCATCTTAACGAGCGTCACGATCTCTGGTTCTGGCTCAGCCTCTTTTCTGTAGGATTGACTGATCTGTATATTCGTCTCCTGTCAATGGGCATTATCCGCGATATGAGACTGTTCTGATGGCGCAGGAGCAGTACGAGACCCACGAGCATGATGTGCTGATCATCGGCGCTGGCGGTGCCGGCCTGCGAGCAGCCATCGAAGCCAGATCTCTAGGCGCCTCCGTAGGGCTTATTAGTAAGTCGCTCCTGGGCAAGGCCCATACGGTCATGGCCGAAGGCGGAATTGCTGCGGCCCTCGGAAACGTCTATCCCGAGGACAACTGGCAGGTGCACTTCCGCGATACGATGCGAGGCGGCAAGATGCTGAACAACTGGCGGATGGCGGAGTTGCACGCCCAAGAGGCGCCGGAGCGCGTCCTGGAGCTGGAGCGGTGGGGCGCGGTGTTCGACCGAACCCGGGATGGGCTCATCCTGCAACGCGACTTTGGCGGGCATCGCTACGCGCGCCTGGCCCATGTCGGCGACCGGACAGGTCTTGAGATGCTCCGCACGTTGCAACAGCACGCGGTGGCTCAGGGGATAGAGGTCTACATGGAATGTACCGTGACGCGCCTGCTCAAAGACGGCGACCGTGTGAACGGCGCGTTCGGCTATCGGCGCAGCACCGGTCAGTTCATCGTCGTCAGGGCGAAGGCGGTGATCCTTGCCACCGGCGGGATCGGCAAGCTGTGGAAGTTCACCTCCAACTCCTGGGAGTGCACCGGCAACGGCGTCATGCTGGCGCTGGAGGCCGGCGCGGACCTGATCGACATGGAATCGTACCAGTTCCACCCGACCGGGATGGTGTGGCCGCCCTCAATCCGTGGAGCCCTCGTGACTGAAGGGGTGCGCGGCGACGGCGGGACACTGCGGAACAGCAGAGGCGAGCGCTTCATGTTTTGCTACATTCCGGAGTTTTTCAAGGCCGAGACCGCCGATAATGAGGCTGAGGCCGACCGATGGTATGCGGATAAGAAGGACAACCGGCGAACGCCCGATCTGCTGCCGCGCGACGAGGTGGCGCGCGCGATCAATGCAGAGGTAAGAGCGGGACGCGGGAGTCCGCACGGCGGGGTCTTCCTCGACATCGCCTCGCGTCGGCCCGCGGATTACATCATACGGCGTCTACCGGCGATGTACCACCAGTTCAAAGAGCTGGCCGGCGTGGACATCACGAAAGAGCCCATGGAGGTTGGCCCGACCGCCCATTATATGAATGGGGGAATCCGGGTTGACGCGGACACCGCAGCGACGGCGGTGCCAGGCTTGTATGCGGCCGGTGAGGTCGCGGGAGGATTGCATGGCGGTAACCGCCTCGGCGGTAACGCCCTGTCCGATCTCCTGGTCTTTGGTCGCCGCGCGGGTCAGCATGCGGCGCTGTACGCGAAGAGTCTCTCCGACGCGCCGACGGTAGATGCGAGCCAGCTTGCCGCGTGCGTGCGCGGGGCCCTGCTGCCGTTCGAGAGTCAGGGTGCCGAGAATCCCCATGCTTTTCAGGCTGAGTTGCAAGAGACGATGCAGTCGCTGGTGGGGATCATCCGGACGGAAACGGAGCTGCAGGAGGCGCTGGTACGGATCGGAGCGTACCGGCAGCGGTTACCGCAGGTGCGCGTCGAGGGCGGCCGTCCATATAATCCCGCTTGGCATACGACCTTGGACCTGTACACGATGCTCACAGTGGCCGAATGTGTAACGCGAGCGGCGCTGGAGCGCAAGGAGAGCCGTGGCGGCCACGCGCGGGAAGACTACCCGTCCGCGGATCCACGGTTCGCTTCAGTGAACGTGGTCATCCGCAAACGCCACGGGGCGATTATCACGTCCTTGGAGCCGATCCCCGAGATGCCTAAGGAGCTCAGGCGGCTCATCGAGGAGAAGGGGTGATGCCGGTTATTACGTTACAGCTCTTCCGGGGCGACGTAAGGGGCGGCGGTTTTACCGAGTACCGAGTTGAGGCCGAGGAGGGGATGGTCCTCCTCGACGTGATCCACCGGTTACAGGCGACGCAGGCGCCTGACCTGGCGGTCCGGTGGAACTGCAAGGCCGGCCGGTGCGGCTCGTGCAGCGCTGAAATCAATGGCCGGCCACGACTCATGTGCATGACCCAGATGAGCCTGTTTCCTCCTGATGAACCGATCACGGTCGCTCCCGTGAAGACCTTCCCCATGATCCGGGACCTGGTGGGCGATGTTTCCTTCAACTACGAGGTCGCCAAGACGATCCCCGCCTTCAGGCCGCGACCGCCCGATCCCGATGGCGCCTACCGGATGATGCAAGCGGACGTCGAGCGGATTCAGGAGTTCCACAAGTGTATCGAGTGCTTCCTCTGTCAGAACGTATGCCACGTCATCCGCGACCACGAAGAGAACAAGCCGCACTTCGCCGGGCCCCGCTTCTTCGTTCGGATTGCGGCGCTGGAGATGCACCCGTTGGATACCCACTCGCGCACGGAGATGCTCCGGGCAAAAGCCGGGCTCGGTTACTGTAACATTACCAAGTGTTGTACTGAGGTCTGCCCGGAGCAGATCAGAATTACCGATAACGCCATCATCCCGCTGAAGGAGCGCGTAATGGACGATTGCTACGATCCGCTCCGCTGGATACTTCGCAAGCTCACCCGAAAGTAAGAGTTGCCCGCCATCCGTACTTTAAGTTCTTCTGCTCATTCGACCGTTCTTTTTGCCTCCCACCTGGACCTTTTCCGCTTGACATCACTTCAGGGGGGGGATAGCGTTAGCGCGCCTTGACAGTTTAGGCGGCGCTGCCGCGATGAGGTGCGGTATCCCAGGGATTACACCGCTTCAAGAACACCCATTACTCCATTGTGCAAAAGGGTGGGGCTATGGTGGTCCGAGGGGGTCCTCAACCGAACCATTCCGGCGTTCTGGTCGGACGAGGAGACAACTTTTCCACGCTCCTATTCGGGTCACTTTGCGCATCTGGCACCACGTAGGACGACATGCGCGGTGGCTACAAAGGAGGTGATGTTCCATGAGGCGATGGATACGGAGGATGTAACGTTTCTCAATCTCCCAGGCAGAAGGAAATACTGAGAAGAGGTAACAAAATTGCGGGTGTCTCGCGTCACGCCTTAAAACTAAGAAGAAGAGATCAATAAACTTCTTTCAGAGGAGGAGGTCACATGCCAAGAATGAGGTGGCCAGAATGAACACAAAAACTATCGTTGGACTGGTCTTATTGCTGGTGGGTTTATCCGCGATTCCCGTGCACGCGCAGGACGCGCAGGGGACGCGGCGTCCGAAACTGGTCGTAACCGATACCTCTGGCAACGTCACGACTCTCCAGCCCACTGCCGGCCTCAACGATGGAACTGACGATGGCAGCGCCACCAAAG
>JAGWRQ010000004.1 GCA_028869615.1 Candidatus Methylomirabilota bacterium
GAGTCGTCCGAACTTACCGAACGCCACCTGAGCGGCGGCGATGTCCAAGATCGCGATATTGCCGTCGAAGGCTCTAGCCGGCCCTTGCGGGGCCAGGAGGCCTTTGATGCTGAATCGCTGCCGTCTCGAGCCGACCAGGAGGGTCAGGCTTCCCCCTTTTTGCAGTCCGTGCGCCTCTGCGAATGCCGTCGTCACAAAGATCGCGTCTGGGCTGAGCAACTCCTCAATCCCCGGCGGACGAACGCTATCGGTCAGCCGGTATTCTCGAAACGGATCTTCGGCGAACAGATCGACCCCCATCAGCAGAAGGGCTTCGCCCGGTCGATCAGCGACGGAAGCCACCGTTTGCATGATCGGCGCGGCCGCCGACACCCCATCCACCCGTTGCACGGCTGGCAGAAGCCGCTCGTCGATTCCCGGCTCACCGCCTGAAATCTCAAGCGTGGCTCGACCTGCCACCAAATCGATCGCTCGCATAAACGAGCGCAGAACGCTCTCGTTGGTTGCCTGGATTGCAGTAAAGGTGGCGACACCGATGGCGACGCCCGTCACGGTCACCAGCACCCTGACAGGGCTTGTCCAGAGATGGCGAAGGACGGTGAGCCGCATGACCGACCAGGTATGCACGTTAGCGCTCCTCGAGCCCCTCTATCCTTCCATCGCGCAGGTAGACGATCCGACCGGCCCTTTTCATCGCCTCCTGGCTGTGGGTTGCCAGAACGATCGTCTGGCCTTGCTCTCGATGAAGCCGCGCGAGCAGATCCAGGACCGCTTCGCCCGCCACCGAATCCAGGTTGCCTGTAGGCTCGTCGGCCAGGACAACCCGCGGCTCGGCCACGATCGCTCTGGCTATCGCCACCCGCTGCTGTTCCCCGCCGGACAGCTCATGGGGCCAGTGCTCCGCGCGATGCATTAACCCTACCCGTTGCAGCCCTCGCTCAACGCGCCCTTCGATGTCGCTGCGCTGCAGCCCATTTAACAGCAACGGCAGGGCGACGTTCTCCTTGGCGGTCAGTGTCGGGAGCAGATTGAAGAACTGATAGACGATCCCAACCTTGCTCCGGCGAAGGCATGTCAGGCTGTCGTCGGACAGGCGATCCAGGCGCTCCCCCTCAAGCCACACCTCGCCGGAGGTCGGCCGATCGATTCCGGCCATCAGGTTGAGGAGAGTGGTTTTGCCGCAGCCGCTCGGTCCGACCAGCGCGACGAACTCTCCTGGCCCAATGGGCAGCGTGACCCCATCCAGGGCCCGCACCTCCACTGCGCCCAGCGAGTAGATCTTTGCAACCTGCTGCAGCCTGATCATCTAGGCTCCCTCACCTCCATCTCACTCATTATCACGTGTACCTGCCGCTGAGTCAACGCGCCCACTCCTGGAGCACCCGCACAAAAAACTAGAAATTCGATTGACAAGCCTATAGACGAGGGGTATAGATACCTCTATTCAGGAATAGCCTGAAATGATTTCACCATTATCCGTTTCTATCCGGCCGGCATGAGGCCGTTGGTCGCGTATGTGGTGCAAATGAAGCAAGGTCGAGGGGATGCTGCGAGTCGCTTTATCTAAAGGACATTGTGTGAGGAGGCGAAAGCAAATGGAGAAATCATGGAGGCTGAGGACTCTCTCGAGCGTAGGGCTGCTTTTTTTCGTCGTGCTTCTGCTCTCCGGCTGCCCGAAGCGTGCGGAGCTTGCCGGTGAGGAGGAGGTCAAGCCTGCTACATCGATACAGGAGCCACCGGCAACAGGAGCGCCCTCTGCGCAACAGCCGGCAATGGCAGGTAAGGAGTCGCCGCTCAAGGATATCTTCTTCGATTTCGATAAATCGACCATCCGCAACGATGCAAAGTCAGATCTCAACGAAGATCTTCAGTGGCTCAAAGCTACGCCGACGGCGCGGATCACGATTGAGGGCCACTGCGACGAACGCGGGACGGCGGAATATAATCTGGCTCTAGGCGAACGGCGGGCCAAGGCTGCCAGGGACTACCTGGTGGCGGCAGGCATCAATGCCAAACGCCTCAAGACTGTGAGCTTCGGGAAGGAACGCCCGTTCGTCCTTGGTCACGATGAGTCAGCCTGGAAGTGGAACCGAAGGGCCCACTTCGTGGTAGGCGAATAGTTGCATCGCGACGCTATGGGCGGAAGAAGACGAGGGTCACCAGGAGAAAGAGGGGAAGGAGGATGCCGATGGTGTACTTCATGTACCCCAAGAAAGACGGCATCTTGATCCCGGCCTCTTCCGCGATCGCCTTGACCATGAAGTTGGGGCCGTTGCCGATATAGGTATTCGCTCCCATAGAAACGGCGCCGATAGAGATCGCCGTCAGGAGCGTTTCACCGTGCATGTCTGCGGTTACGGCCTGCAGAAGCTGGCCCAGGTGTGCCGATTCCGTCCCCATCAGGCCGCTGGCCATCGACGCGAAGGTCAGATAGGTCGGCGCATTGTCGAGGAAGCTTGACAGGAGTCCGGCCATCCAAAAGAACTGCCACGGGTGCGTGAGACCGATCTCACCTCCGCGTGCCTCGAGGATGGCCAGAGCAGGGATCATTGTCGCGAAGATCCCGGCAAAGATCACGGCCACCTCCACAATGGGGGACAAGGTGAAGCCGTTGGCGGCGCGCGTCTCCTGAGGCGTCATCAGCATGGACAGTACTGCGAGGATACCCATTCCCACCACCTGCCCGCCCCGGCGCGCATATTCGGACTGAAGACCGATCTGGATACCGAATCGCCCCACCACAAAGGCCACCGTAAGCACGCCCAGCAATAGCGGGAAATTAATCTTCCCTTCCACGCTGAGCTTTTCCCGAACCTCGAATTCCGTTCTTACGGCCCCCTGGTGTGTCGCTTGCTCGGCTTCGAACCAACGCCGGTCCCATACGTAGAAGACGACAAGTAGCGCCGTGATCATCAGGAGCCAGTGAGGCAGCAGTCGGATCGTCCACTCGAACGGTACCCCTCGAAGAAAGCCGAGAAAGAGCGGCGGATCACCGAGGGGGGTGAGCAGGCCGCCGATGTTCGACACGATGAAAATAAAGAAGACTACGATGTGCATCTGATGCCGACGCCGCTCGTTGGCGCGAAGGATCGGACGAATCAGCAGCATCGAGGCGCCTGTGGTTCCAATGAAATTTGCGAAGACGGCCCCTATCGCCAGGACGACGGTGTTGATGAAAGGCGTACCGGACAGTGAACCTCGCAGGTGGATTCCGCCGGAGATGATGAACAGGGCCGTGAGCAGGACCATAAATGCCGTATACTCAAACCCCGTCTCGATGAGGCGAGACCTATCCAGCCTGAAGATGTGGAACAATACGGGAAGCGCGAAGATGACGCTGACGATCCCCTTGTTGAGATTGGATTCCCACCAGCGGGGAACGAGCAGCGGCAGGACCGCAATGGACAGGAGGAACAGGGCGAATGGCGCCACCCAGACCAGCCCAAGCTGATGACCCAATGGCGTCCCACCCTCCTCCGCGGCTACAGCGACACCCTGCAGGGCCAAGTGCGCTGGTGTCGTCAACACCAGTCTCACGCGTCAGGTGTCACCATACCAGAGTTGACGTGAAAGTGAAAGCGCTTCCGGGGTCTCGTGGTGAACACCCCCCTGGTGCCCGCTCCCAGTGCGGTCCACGATCTCATTGTGCTATACTGATACGTGTTGTATCAAAATCTCAGCAGAGAGCTGCGTATCATTCATCCAGAGCCTGCCGAAGGGTCGAAGGAGGGCAACGGGTTGTCGACGAACGGGATCTTCAAGGTCGCCCACCTCTCTGATCTCCATCTCACTTCACTGGTCGGCGTCAAGATCCGCGATCTCCTGAACAAGCGCGCGCTCGGCTACCTGTCCTGGCGACTCCGGCGTCGTCGCGAGCACGCACCTGAAATCCTAGGCGCCCTGCTTCACGACTTGAGCGGGCTGGCGCTGGACCATATCGTGATTACGGGCGATCTGACCCACATCGGTCTCCCCGGTGAATTTCAACAAGTCCGACAATGGCTGGAGATGCTCAGTCCACCGACCGATGTCACCGTTGTCCCGGGTAACCACGATGCATACGTCCGCACTGCGTGGCAGGACACCTTCGCCCTGTGGGCGCCCTATATGGCCTCCGATCCGGAACTGCAGACCGAAGAACAGCAGACGCCCGGCCGTTCATTCTTTCCAAGCATACGGGTGCGCGGGCATACCGTTCTGATTGGAGCGACATCCACACGCTCGTCCGCTCCTTTTTTTGCCACAGGAAGCCTGGGGGCTGCACAGATGGACAGACTCGGCGACATCCTCGATCTCACCCGCCGACAGGGCCTGTTCAGAATCCTCCTCATCCACCATCCTCCTACGGCGGCCATGGTCGGGTGGCGGAAACGACTCACCGACGGGGCCACGTTGAGGGCCCTTCTTGCTCGGCACGGCGTGGAGATGATTTTGCACGGACACACCCACCGTTCTTCCGTGGTGTACCTTCCTGACGTGGGAGGTACGATCCCCATTATGGGTGTCCCTTCTGCCTCCGCTCGCGGTTCGGAGCCGGAGCAGCATGCGGGGTATCATATCTACGAGGTGCGTCCGTCGTCTCACGGATGGGAGGTCCGAACGTCGGCGCGCGGCTACTCCCCCGGGAACCGCTGTTTTGTTGCCAGGAATCAACGGGTGATAACGGTGCCCGGCTCGGTGACGGGCTCACTGTACACTCCAGTCCACCCACACAGTCACCCCGCTCAACACGGCCAGCGAGCCTAATATAGTCAGTGCCGCGTTCAGATGGCTGAAGGCTTCGCCCCGCCCTGAAAGTCTTTGAGGTTTTTTGGACGGCAACGAACATTTCCGCAAGGACACCCTTCGGCATCATCGAGGTTCCGGCACATCCGGGAGGTGACGTTGTCGATCCGCTACCATCCGGTGCGGCGATCCAGGGTCCGGTATTGGATCGCCGCAGCCAGATGATCGGTTCGGATCGTCTCGTGGCCTTCGAGATCGGCGCAAGCGCCAATACCATTACGCTGGTCTCGCCAGGAGGAGTTCAGACGCCCACCTCAGGCGTTTCCTGATGAGATCCAGACTAAGCGCGGAGGATTGTCAGTGCTGCCGTTCTCGATATAACTTCAGGTCCGCTTCGGTGACTTGCTCTCCAGGCACGAGGCGGTAATGTTTCTCTGATACGATGGCAATCCCGTCTTTGCCCTGTTCGAACTCAAAGAGCGCAATCAGGTCATCTTCCATGAACTGAGCGCCGATTGGCCGACAGATCACGTGCTGAAACTTGTTCGCACACATTGCCATATCTTGCTCGATTTGGACGACGCTCAGACGATCATTCCCGCCCTTCGCTTGCACCGGAAAGACGTAGTGGATGCCTTTCTTGTCAACGCCAACATAGATTTCATCGGTCTCGATCTGGCCAAGCTTGGGGACCGTTGTCCGGAGATGGTTCTGAAGTGAATAGCATGTCACGCTGGTGAAGATGTCGATCAATCGGTTGTAGCGCAATTTGGCCAACAGGGCTTGTTCATCACTTAGGGCGTACATCGCGATTACGCCGGGAGTAGCGTCAGGCACCTTGGTTTCGGCCATCATTGTGTTCGGTCGGACGATAGCCTGCGCAATAGCGACAAAACAGTACCGTGCGGGACCGGCCGGTCGGATGATCCATTCCTTCCCTTTCGGAGCCTTCGCCCGAATCGATTCAGGCAGGGGGGTACGATACCGGAAGCTGTAGATGACGTCGCCGAGGTTCTTCGGCAGCCTGACACCCAATCGCTTGGCTACGCGGACCAGATCCTCCCTTTCAAACGGAACTTCGACGGTGCCCGGCTTGAAGTGAGAACGAAAGATCTCCTCAATGATCTGTGAATACCGGTTTGGTTCGGTCATTCGATCACCCTCCGACTCCGACACACTTTAGACTCGCAAGCTGGCGTTGACGTCTAGGGCCTGGCCATCGCAGTATCACGACCTCTTCGCGTAGTTGGTCCTTGGTTGCAGTTGCCAAACGAGTGCGAAACAAGTCGATGCCTACTACTTGATAGCCTAGCGACTCGGCAATATCTGCCAACAACTGTCCCGTACGAATCATGACGCGTAGGTACGATGCCTGATCGCCGACCACGCATGCCAATTGTGCACCGGGGCGCAGGACGAAGCGCAGTTCTGCGAAATGGCGCGCCATCCCGCCGAAATATAGCTTTGTGACCTTATGATACTGGCGCTCGAAACCCGATGTTTTCCCAAGTTCGATTCTGCGCTCTTCGATCGCTTTCGCAATACGCTGGATTTCATCGTGATCAGCGACCCATCTATCGTCATCGTCGCCCTTGTAGACCCCCCGTGTATTAGAACGGACCAAGCCTTGCTTCAAAGCTTGGAGGTCAGACTTACTACTGATGAAACCTAGCAATACGGACTCGAGGCGTGTTGTCCTGGTGTAGTCCTTTTCATTGGGGTAGGGCGGCGAAGTGATGACGGCATCAACTGTCGCACTGGGCAGGAGCTGCGAAATCTGACGAGCATCCGCATGATGGACTGCCGTGGGTGTACCGTCCATCTTGCGCAAGGATCGCAGGTCGGCGGCCATTGTCTCCACCATAGCCAGCCACGGCGCAACAACCGGACTATCTGGCTTCGCAGGAACAACCCCGACCTCCGGACCAAAATGGAGATTGCTGATTGAATGCACGAGGGCTGTGCCGAGCGCCAGAAGCTCATGTTTTCGATACGCGTCGTTGTGAGTTTGGTCGAGACAAGCGAGCAGAACCAGAGTCTTGTGTAGTGGAAGTGGGCTGATGGAATTCGCCAGGAGAAGTCGTTCCTTTTCGAGCGGAAGCTTCCGCAAGACCGTCGGGCAGTCCGGCCCAGCTGTCCGAGCTCTCCTGAACAGAGGTAGGGTGGGCTCATCCTCGAATCCCTCCGACTGCAGTTTTTCCCTCGCCAGCTCAGCGACTTCTCTCGCGTGTTCCAGTAGCCCGTCTGGGTCAGGTGACCAATCTGTCTTTACTGCGCTGGCAAAATGGGCAAACGGGTTCGCCTCCACTCCGACGCTTGGAATGCCGAGTTTCTTGCATTCAACGATCGTCGTGCCTGTCCCGCAGAATGGGTCGAGAACCGTGTGATCCGGGCCAACGCCGAACCGTTGCAAATAGTCGCGTACCAGGTGAGGTGGGAACGAAAGGACGAACCGATACCAGTCATGCGCCACCCGATCCAGAGCCGAGAGTCTGTTCTGCGTGCCGTTTGCAGAACGCATGCATCCCTGGAGATCTCGTTTCATAGTTGCACCATGCCTACTCGAAGGGTGGTCATCGCGGTCTCATCCGGTGCGGCGGTCCAGGGTTCGGTATTGGATCGCCTCAGCCAGATGATCGGTCCGGATGGTCTCGTGGCCTTCGAGATCGGCGATGGTGCGGGCCACCTTGAGGATCCGATCATGCGCCCGCGCGGACAGCCCGAGCCGCTCGATGGCGGTCTCCAGGAGCGCCTGTCCATCGGGCCCGATCGGGCAGTGCCGACGAAGCTGCTTGACGCCCATTTGGGCGTTACAGAAGGTCCGAGTTCGCCTGAATCGCTCCTGCTGCGCGGCCCTCGCGTGCTTGACCCGCATCCGCACCTGCTCAGAGGGCTCCCCTTGGGAATCGGTCGTGATCTCTCGATAACGCAGTGGTGGCACATCGAGGTGCAGGTCGATCCGGTCCAGCAGCGGGCCGGAGATTCGCGACCGATACCGCTGAATCTGTTGAGGGGAGCAGGTACACGGTCGTTGCGGGTCAGTGAAGTAGCCGCAGGGGCAGGGATTCATGGCGGCGGCCAGCATGAAGCGCGCCGGGTAGGTGACGGAAGTCGCCGCGCGCGCGATGGTCACGGTGCCGTCCTCCAGCGGCTGGCGCAACACCTCTAGAACCGACCGTTTGAACTCCGGCAATTCATCCAGGAAGAGGACCCCGTGGTGCGCCAGACTCACCTCGCCTGGGCGCGGGATCGTCCCGCCGCCGATCAACCCGGCATCCGAGATGGTGTGGTGCGGCGACCGGAAGGGCCGCGTCGCCACCAGCGCCGCACTGGAAGGCACGAGACCGCAGATGGAATGGATCTTCGTCACCTCGATCGCTTCCTCCAGGACCAGATCAGGCAGGATAGTGGCGAGTCGCTTGGCCAACATCGTCTTACCGGAGCCGGGCGGTCCGATCAGGAGGATGTTGTGGCCGCCGGCCGCGGCCACCTCAAGCGCCCGCTTCGCATGAGCCTGTCCCTTCACATCGGCCAGATCGACGCCGTAGCTGGCGTGCTGCGCAAAGACTGCCTGGAGGTCGATGCGCGTGGGCGGAACCTCCTGCGCGCCGTTCAGAAACTCCACAACCTGCGGAAGCGTCTCAACCCCGAAGACCTGGATCCCCTCCACCACGGCCGCCTCGGGGGCGTTCTCTGCAGGCAGGACCATCCCGGTCAGTTGGTTGCGCGCGGCCGCAACCGCCATCGGCAGGGCGCCGTTGACCCCTCGGACACCGCCGTCCAGCGCCAGTTCGCCCAGGAGTAGATGGGTCTTGAGTCGGTCCGGCTTGATCAAGCCCATCGCCGCCAGGATGGCGCAGGCGATGGGGAGATCGAAGCAGGCGCCCTCCTTCTTGATGTCGGCCGGCGCCAGGTTTACGGTGATCCGCCGGGCGGGAAAGTCGAACCCGCAGTTCTTGATGGCCGCCCTCACCCGATCGCGACTCTCCTTGACCGCCGCATCCGGTAGCCCGACGGTGTTGAAGTTTGGCAGACCCTGGGCGATGTCGACCTCTACGTCGACCAGGTAGGCCTCAACCCCCAGAACCGCACTGGATAACACCTTGGCCAGCATTGTCACTCCATCAAAAGAGGGCGGTCCCCTCGCTGTTGAAGGCGTCCCGGATCAGGAGGAACTCGGGCTGTCCTAACTGGCTCCCTGCAAACGTCACCGCTACGACGTCAAAACGGCAAGCCGCCCCCGAGAGCCGGTTGCGCTGCAAAAACAGCTCCGCCACCCTGACGATCTGGCGCTGCTTCTGACGCGTCACCGAGGCCTGGGGCGGACCGAATTCGCCCGACGTGCGGGCCTTCACCTCCACGAACACCACTACGCCGCCCTCCTGCGCGATCAGATCGATCTCGCCCAGTGGAGTGGAGTAGTTCTCATGGAGAATACGGAACCCTTTAGCCTGCAGATACGCCTTCGCGGCGCGCTCTCCTTCCGCCCCCAGAACCGACCGTCCGGTTTTCATCCGTGGCCCTCCGTTACACGTATTCCCGGACACCTTTGAAGCTCCTCCTGTGGATAGGGCTTACACCGAACCGCGCAATGGCCGACAGATGTTCCAAGGTCCCGTACCCTTTGTGCCGACCGAAGCCGTAGTGCGGGAGGGCCAGGTCGTACGCCTGCATGATCCGGTCCCGGGCGACCTTCGCAAGGATGGACGCCGCAGAGATGGAGAAGCAGAGACGATCCCCAGAAGGGATCAATCGATGGGGGATGGAGCAGTGGGGGGATTGGTCGCCGTCGATCAAGGCGAATCCGGGAGCTGGGTTCAACGCCTCAATGGCGCGCCGCATGGCAAGCATTGTCGCCTGAAGGATATTGAGGGCATCGATAACCTCCTCCTGGACCACGCCGAAGCCGATGGCTACCGCTTCGGACATGATCGCCAGGTCGAGGCGCTCGCGTTGCTGCGGGCTGAGCGCCTTGGAGTCATCCACCCCCTTGATCGCGCAAGTCGGGGGAAGAATCACAGCAGCCGCCACGACCGGCCCGGCCAGCGACCCCCGCCCGGCCTCATCGACACCCGCAATCAGGTGACACCCTATGGCACGAAGGCAGGCTTCCACCTTTGCGGGCGGCAGCGCAGCGATCCTCTTTAGGTCAGCTTGCGCTCTGAGATCCGAGCAGCCTTGCCCTTCAGCTTCCGCAGGTAGTAGAGTTTTGCTCGACGGACACGACCCCGTCTTGTGCACTCGATCTTCTCGATCATGGGGGAATGGATAGGGAAGATGCGCTCCACACCGACGCCGTACGTGACCTTGCGAACCGTAAAGGTGGCGCCCAGTCCACTGCCGCGCTTGCGGATGACCACCCCTTCAAAGGCCTGGAATCGTTCCTTGTCCCCTTCCAGGACCTTCACCTGCACCTTGACTGTGTCGCCGGGCGAGAAGTCCGGAATCTGCGCCTTCAGCGAGGGCGCTTCGACGCTCCTGATAACATCCATGGTTCAGCCTCCAATATATAAAAAGTGCGAGATACGTCGCACCGTGCCGATTGAACCTCGAATCGTCTAACCGGTCCCTTGCTCTTCCTCGATCTCCCCCAGGAGCTCGATGTCCTCTTCGCTCAGGGAAGCGTGCCGCAGGAGATCGGGGCGACGCGCCCTTGTGCGTCGGAGGGCCTCCTTTCGGCGCCAGCGCCTGATCCGCTCGTGGTCACCCGACAGCAGCACGTCCGGAACCGCAAGCCCCTGAACGCTCTGTGGCCGCGTATAGTGGGGAAAGTCCAACAACGCGTCCACAAATGAGTCGTACCGGGCTGAGTCTTCATCGCCCAGCGCGCCGGGAATGAGCCGAACAACGGCATCCAGGAGCACAAGGGCCGGCAACTCCCCCCCTGTCAGGACGTAGTCCCCGATGGAAATCTCATCGGGCGACAGCAGGTCTCTCACCCGTTCGTCGAACCCCTCGTACCGGCCGCAGACCAAGAGCAGGTGCTGGTGTTCGGCAAGCTCCTGCGCAATCGCCTGCCTGAACGGGCGACCCTGGGGGGTCAAGAGGACCAGATAAGTCTCTGACTCCTGACGGAGGCTCGCGACCGCTTCAAGGATCGGCTCGGGCTTGAGTACCATCCCGGCGCCACCTCCGTACGGCCGATCGTCCACAACGGCATGGCGATCACGGGCATAGCTCCGAAGATCGTGGACCGTGATCCGCACGATGCCGCGCTGCTGGGCTCGCTTGAGAATACTTTCTGAAAGAGGTCCCTGAAAAAACCCAGGGAAGAGGGTGAGGATATCATACCGCCTCAGCTTCGATCATCCCTTCCAGGAGATGGACCAGCATGATCTCCCGCGCAAGATCGACCTTTCTTACGACCTCCTTGGTCGCGGGCAGCAGCCATTCCGACCCTTCACCGTGGACCACGTACACATCGTTGGCGCCCGTTTCCAGGATGTCGACGATTCGTCCGAGTTCTCGTCCTTCTTCGGTCACGACCCGAAGGCCGATAAGATCGCCATGGTAATAGGTCCCCTCCGGAAGCATCGGGGCAGCTGATCTGGGAATAAGCAGCTCGCAGTCAACCAGACGTTCCGCCTGCTCAATAGTCTCCACACCTTGCAATTGCATGATCCAGGCTGGGCCTACCTGCCGAACCCGCTCCACGACATACTCGGTAAGGTCGCCCCTGGCCCCCCTAAGGTACACGGTTGCCGACCCTGCGGCAATCGCTATCGAGTCAGCGTAGGGCTGTACTTTTAATTCCCCCTTGAGCCCCCAAGCCTTGACAGCCCTGCCTAGTACAAGGTGCGGCTGCGCCATTCATCTATTCCAAAATCTCTAGAACAGCCCGACGCTTCGACCTGGCTGCGATGGCGTGCAGCACGGTACGCATCGCCTTGGCCGTCCGGCCTTGTTTGCCGATCACCCTGCCGACATCGGAGGAGGCCACTCGCAGGCGGAGGATCATCGCGTTATCCTCCTCCGCCGCTTCGACGGTCACCTGGTCCGGACTGTCCACCAGCGCCATGGCCATCCGTTCCACCAGCTCTTTGAGCGCCTTTGCTTGCTCCATGATATCCTGATTCGGAACCGACGGACCGCCTTCCATGTGCCCTCCTTCCGGTACTGTGGCCACAACCCCAGGGTTATTGACCCTTGCCTGCGGCTTTCAGCTCAGCCAATTGCCGCATGACACCTGCCCGACGCAAAAGCTGCCTGGCGCTGTCGGTCGGCTCAGCGCCTTGTTGCAACCAATGCAATGCGCGCTCCGCCTGTACAGAAAGCGCAGGCGGCTCTCCGTGGGGATCGTAGGTACCCAGGGTCTCCAGTACCTTGCCGCCCCGCGCGACCGGCTCATCTCCCACCACCAGGCGATAGAAGGGGTGCTGCTTTGCCCCCATCCGCCGCAATTTGATCTTCACAGCCATCTTTATCTCCCCCTCATCCGTTAGGCGTCACACGCCCATGAAGGACCGAAGGCGCTTTGCCATCTTCGCCCTCGCCCCGCTACCCCCAGGCATGACATGTTTCATCAGTTTCCGGGCCTGGACAAACTGTTTGAGCAGGCGATTCACGTCCGCCACAGATGTGCCGCTTCCGGTGGCGACCCGTCGGCGCCGGCTCCCATTGAGGATCTCGGGAACCTCCCGCTCTTTCCGGGTCATCGAATTGATAATCGCCTCGGCCTGTTTGAACTCTCGCTCTGCTGAAAAGGTATCGGCCAGGCCCTTGTGCCGCGCCAACCCCGGGATCATCTCCATCACCTGATCGAGGGGTCCAATATCTTTCAACTGCTGGAGTTGCACGCGAAAATCTTCCAGCGTAAAGCCCTCGGAACGAACCTTCTTCACGAGTTCCTGGGCCTGTTTCTGATCTACCCTCGCCTGCGCCTTTTCCACGAGGGTCAGGATATCGCCCATCCCCAGGATCCGAGAAGCCAGTCGTTCAGGGTGGAAAGGTTCGAGGGCGTCGGGCTTCTCACCGACACCGATGAACTTGATCGGCTTCCCCGTCACCGATCTGATCGAGAGCGCCGCGCCGCCTCGGGAATCTCCATCCAACTTAGTGAGGATGAACCCCGTCAGGTCAAGATCTGCATTGAACCGGAGGGCCGAATTCACCGCATCCTGTCCGGTCATCGCGTCGGCGACCATCAGCCGCTCAGTTGGAGCGGTGGCCGAAGCAATCGCCACCAGCTCTTGCATCAGCGGCTCATCGATATGGAGTCGCCCGGAGGTATCGAGAATCACCGGATTCTGCCCGCGCTCCTTTGCCAGTCGCCTCGCCTCCTGGCATACCTGCAGCGCGGAACCCGGCCCAGCGTACACCGACACCCCAAGGGCGCGCCCTAGCGTCTGAAGTTGCTCCCTGGCCGCGGGCCTCACCGTATCGGCCGCCACCAGGAGCGGCGACCGCCCTTCCGACACGAACCATCTGGCCAGCTTCGCCGACGTGGTCGTCTTGCCGGACCCATGCAGACCGACCAGCATGATGGTCGTCGGCGGATCCGGCGCATAGGTTAGCGGGGCGCGCGTCGTGCCCAGCACCTCGACCAGCTCTTCATAGACGACCTTCACGACCTGCTGGCCTGGGGTCAGACTCTCTAAGACCTCGCGGCCGACTGCCCGTTCGCGGACGCGCTCGATGAACCCTTTGACAACCTTAAAATTGACATCCGCTTCGAGGAGCGCAAGCCGCACCTCTCGAAGCGCCTCGATGATATTCTCTTCGCTGAGCCGCCCGTGGCCACGAAGCTTTTTGAGGACCAGGCCTAATCGTTCTGTAAGTCCTTCAAACACCTGACACTACTCCCTTCGCAGCGCTTAAAAATAGCCCTCTCGTCGCCTCTTGTCAAGGTTAAAACTGCACATGACCGGGGGAGACCGTAGGTAGTTAGCGATGGAGGAGTTGGATTCCATCAAGACGGCGGGATGTAAGTGATAGACGAGATTGCCGCGCGCCTTTCTGGCGCTCGCAATGACAGATGGGTTAGCGCGTGCAGGCTAGTGCCCGGCGACGGTCATGCGGCGGATTTTGAAGGTGGGGGAGACGACGCTCTGACGGAAGCTCAGGTCGTTGCCCACCATCTCGATTCCCACAAGCATCTCCTTGAGGTTGCCGGCAATGGTGATCTCGTGCACCGGATAGGCCAGCTCACCCTTCTCGATCCAGAACCCCACCGCGCCCTGCGAGTAGTCGCCGGTCACGAGGTTTACGCCGAAGCCGATCAGCTCGGTCACGTAGAGCCCGGTATCCACTGAGCGGATGATCTCGGCCGGCTCGTGCGGCCCGGACTGAAGGTAAAAGTTCGTCGGCCAGGCAGTCGGCAGATCGCCGACGCCCCGACTCGCGCTGCCGGTCGGCTTCATCCCGAGCTTGCGGGCGGAATAGCTGTCGAGGAGGTAGCTGCGCAGGACGCCGTGTTCTACAATGGCATTCCGGCGGGTGGGCAGTCCTTCGCCATCGAACGGCTTTGAGCCCAGATGGCTGGGTAATGTGCCATCATCGTATATCGTGACGGTTTCTGCGGCGATCCGTTCACCCAGCTTGCCGACCAGGAACGACGCCCCACGGTAGAGCGCCGGACCGCAAAGCGCGGCACAGAGGAGACGCATGAGGTTGGCGGCGGTCTCAGAGTCGAAAACCACCGAGACCTCTTGGGTCTTGATTTTGCGCGCGCCCAGGCGCCTGAGAGCCCGCTCGGCCGCGCGCTTTCCGATCGCCTCTGGCGGCTCCAGGTCGCCCAGGCGTCTGGCGCGCGAGTACCAGTGATCGCGTTGCATGCCGTCTTCGGATGAGGCGATGGGTGTCACCGCCAGGCCGAAGGCCGAGCTGCGATACTGGCCCAGAAAGCCCTGGCTGCTGCCGTAGATGATCCGATAGAGGTTGCTCGTGAACTCCGCCCCCTCGGAGTTGGTGATCCTGCTGTCGTAGGACAGGGCAGCATCCTCGGCCGCCTTGGCCCGATCAAGCTGGTCCTTCACGGTGAGGGCCTCGCCGTCCGGATCGTACAGATGAAGATCCGGGACGCTCTTGGCGCACTCCTCCGCCGGGGGCAGACCCGAACAGTCATCGTGGGCGGTCGCCTTCGCCAGAACGGCCGTATCCTCTACCAATCGCGCGAGCGACTCCTTGGAAAGGTCAGATGTGGAGCTGGTGGCCGACCGTTTGTCGAAAAACAGCCGTAACCCCAGCCGGACCTCTTTGGCGCTTCGGAGCATCTCGGTCTCCCTTAGCCTGACCTGGGCGGTGACCAGCTCATTCTCGACCAGAACCAGGTCGGCCGCTGTAGCGCCCTTACGCTTCGTCTCTTGCAACACTTCCTCGGCGATCTGCCGGCTGATCATTGAGCGCTTCCCCCCTTTGGCATGCCGAGGGTCCCGCCCACGGTCAGCCCCTCGATCTTGATAGTCGGCAGCCCCACGCCCACGGGGACCCCTTGTCCATCCTTCCCGCATGTCCCAACCCCCTCGTCGAGCTTTAGGTCATTTCCGACCATGGTCACTCGTGTCAGGACCTCAGGGCCGTGGCCGATCAACGTGGCGCCCTTGACCGGTTTTGTGATCTTCCCGTTTTCGATGAGGTACGCCTCGCTAGCCGAAAAGACAAACTTGCCGCTGGTGATGTCCACCTGGCCGCCGCCGAAGGTCACGGCGTACAGCCCGTGCCTCACCGATCCAATGATCTCCTCGGGAGCCGAATCGCCGGGCAGCATGAAGGTATTGGTCATACGGGGGATCGGCTGATGGGCATAACTTTCACGTCGGCCGTTGCCCGTCGGCTCCATTCCCATCAGGCGAGCATTCAATCGATCCTGCAGATAGCCGCGCAGGATCCCGCGCTCGATCAGGACGGTTCGCTGGGTCGGCGTCCCCTCGTCGTCGACATTCAGCGAGCCACGGCGTCCGGGGATTGTGCCATCGTCCACTACGGTGACCAGTTCGGAGGCCACCCGCTGCCCGATCCGGTCGCTGAAGGCCGAGGTCTTCTTCCGGTTAAAGTCTCCTTCAAGGCCGTGGCCGATCGCCTCGTGCAGCAAGATCCCGGGCCATCCGGGGCCGAGGATCACATCCATCGTCCCGGCAGGCGCGTCGGCTGCGTTGAGGTTCATGATGGCCAGACGGGCAGCCTCCTTGGCATAACGCTCGAAGCGACCATCCTCCAGGAAGAACTCGAACTCAGTCCGGCCGCCTCCACCCCACGTCCCTATCTGTCGATTCGCGCCCTCTTGGGCGATGCAGGTGATGTTCAGGCGCGAGAGCGGCTGGATGTCGCCGATCATGACACCGGCAGAGGTCGCGATCAGGACGATCTTGGACTCGCAGGTGAACGAGGCCATCACCTGGACGATTCGCGGGTCCTCTTTTCTGACGATGGCGTCCACACGCTGGAGCAGATCGATCTTTTTCTCCACTGGAATCTCTACCGGCTGGACACGAATCGGGTACAGATCGTGGGGTGGCGTACCGCCGACCTTCACCGGTGGCGCTGTGCCGGTACCCGCCTGCTCAGCGATCCCTTTGGCTCGTAAGCCGGCGAGCTCCAGGTTCCCCACGCTGATCTCGTCGGAAAAGGCGTAGCCTGTCTTCTCATGGGCGAGGGCCCGGACGCCGACCCCCTGATTGATGTGCTTCGTCGCCTGCTTGATGATCCCCTCCTCGAGCGCCAGAGACTCGCTGACCCGGTACTCGAAGTACAGGTCGGCGTCATCAATCTGCCTGCCGAGGGCGGCTCCCAATCCCTGTTCAAGGTGTCGCTCCGTCAATCCGAACTTCTCCAGGAAAAACCGCTCGGGTTTCATCGGGTGTATCGTCATCCGGTCCTCACTCTCTTGTAGGAAGCGCAACGTATTGTAATTGGGTAACTTTTTGAAAGAACCCGCTACTCAGCATTACCATCCGTTACGCTTCGTTTCCATACGTCACACTTGAAATCGACCTTGCAACTCATTACACTACGACCGATGCCGCCCGTCAACCATCACTTTCCGGATTCCGTTATCAGGCGAAAATTCCAGCAGCGACTCCTGCGCTGGTATGCGCGTCATCGGCGCGACCTGCCTTGGCGGAAGACCTCTGACCCGTACAAGATCCTGGTCTCGGAGGTGATGCTGCAACAGACCCAGGTCGATCGGGTTGTTCCCAAGTACAAGGAGTTCCTTCGCAAGTATCCTACGCTTGAAGAACTGGCCGGCGCCTCAGTGAGCGACGTCGAGGCCACATGGCGGCCGCTCGGTTACAATATTCGGCCGGTCCGCCTGCACGCCATCGCCCAAGAGACAGTCGGCCGGCATGGCGGCAAAATTCCGGCCTCCCTGCAAGCGCTTCGGGCGTTCAAGGGGATTGGCCGCTACACCGCCGGCGCGGTGATGAGCTTCGCCTTCCGCCAAGACACCCCGATCCTCGATACCAACGTGAAAAGGCTGCTGCAGCGGGTCTTCCTTGGCTCAACGAACGGAAACGGCTCCAAGCCAGCGAAACATCTCTGGGACCTCTCGGCCGCGTTGATCCCCAAGGGTAAAGCATACGACTTCAACCAAGCCATGATGGACTTCGGCGCGCTCATCTGCACCGCCCGAAAGCCCAATTGCCGGATCTGCCCCATGCAGCCGCTCTGCATCTCCTACCCATGGGACAAGGAAAACACGCCATGTCCGAAGCCACGCCGACCGTAGAGGTAGCGGCCGGCCTGTCACTGATTCTTCAGATCGCCTCGGGCCGGCAGTTCATCGCTTAGCGATTCCAGTGGCGGCTGAACTCGGGAAGGTAGGACAGCGTCTCGAGACTCTTCATCCGGTCGATAAAGAGCTTGCCCAGCAGGTGGTCCCGCTCATGTTGGAGCACCCGGGCATGGAACCCGGTCGCAACGAATTCAAACGGCCGGCCTTCCCGATCGAGCGCCTTTGCCAGCACCTGTTGGTACCGCGGCGTCTGACCACGAAAATCGATCAGACTGAGGCATCCCTCCCAATCGTCGTCCAACTCGGGAGTGAGCGGCGTCGTCTCCAGATTAATCAGAATCGTGAGCGGAATCTCGGGCGCGTCAGGGTAGCGCGAGCTCCCCTTCGACTCAATCACGGCGATCTGCTTGGAGACATGGACCTGGGGTGCGGCAATCCCGACGCCTTCGTATTCCCGCATCGTCTCGATCATATCATCGATAAGGCGCTGGACCTCGGCCTCTCGAATCATCTCCGGCCTGACGGGCGGTGCGACCTGACGTAAGACCGGATGCCCCAGACGCGCCACCTTCAAGATGGCCAATCCGCCCCCTCCCTATCTACCACGGAATCTCTTCGATCCCTGCATCATAATTGACGGCCCTGGCCAAGGTGAAGAGGAGGTCGGAGAGCCGATTCATATACGGAATAAGCACAGGCGAGAGCGACTCATCCTGGGACAGTGCGACCATCCGCCGCTCTGCCCGGCGGCAGACAGTCCTGGCCAGGTGGAGCAGCGCACCGCCCTCTGAGCCACCCGGCAGGATGAAAGCCCGCAGCGGGCTCAGCACGGTATCGTACCGGTCAATGATTCCTTCGAGCTCTCGAATCCTTTCCTCGTGGAGGCCGGCCTTCTCGGCCTTCTGCTCCACATGACCGGTCGGATCGGCAAGCTGCGCGCCGATGGCAAATAGGTCGCGCTGGATCCCCAGAAGTTCTTTCCTGATCGTCTCGTCCGTCAACTTTGTCCTGATCCAGCCCAAGACGGCGTTCAGTTCGTCCACCTCGCCGTATGCCTCGACTCGAAGGGCGGATTTAGACACCCGCGTCCCGCCAATCAGCCCGGTCTCGCCCTTATCACCCTTCCGCGTATAGATTTTCATCGCAAGCGCACAGCCATCAGCAATCAGCTTTCAGCTTCCCCCCAAAACCCTCGCACCCCTCCCCAACCCTCCCCCTCGGGCACCCTCTGGGTGCGGGGAGGGGACGGGTGGGGGGACTTTCGAACTAATGGCGCCAGGCGCTATTATAGTCCAACCCGCTGACGGGGCAAAACGGTTCTTCCGCTGCGTTCCATGCTGGTTTCACGGAGGAGAAACGAAACAGCAAAAAGGGAAAAGACTTAGGCATTGAAAGGTGAGGGGGGCAACGTAAGACATAAGGGGAAGGCGCTGTGGTGAGATTATCCTTGGAGAGTCTGCAACTGTTCAAGCGAGGCGTTGTCTTCGCCGTCGAGGCTCAGCGCCGCCATGAATTCCCCGATGGCCAGGTCGCGGATTCCCGACCGCTTGTAGGCAAGTCCCAGATGAAAATGAGAGGAGGCAGCCTCAGGATTCTCGGACACCACCTGTGAGAATTCCCGGATCGCGTCGTGCCACATCCGTTTCCGCTCATAGATAATGCCGAGGTGGTAATGCACCATGATATGCGTGGGGTCCGCGTCCAACACCTTCCCGAAACTCTGTATAGCCAGATCCAGCTTGCCCAGATGGAAGTAGGATATCGCCATCCGATAGTGGGCCCAAGGGTGAGAGGAGTCCAGAGCTAAGACCTTTTTGGCGGCGTCAATAGCGGCGTGGAACATGCACCGCCCGTAATACCAGAGGCTGAGTTGAAAGTGGGCATCGAGGCGCTTGGGATCCAGAATGATTACCCGTTGCATTTCAGCGATCGCTTCCTTTACCTGCCTTGTCTGGTGATACTCCAGCGCAAGCTGATACCGGGCCTCGATGTTCTCAGGGTCCTGCTCGATGGCCTTGCGATATGCCTCAATAGTTTTCGGGACCATCTCGTCTTGCATCCAGATATCCTCCCTCACGGGGGCAGTCAAAGCAACTATACTGTAATCTTACTGCCAGCCTAAAGCGGAGGTCAAGATACTTTCAAAAACAGCTTTCAGCAATTAGCTATCAGCTTATAGCTGCTCTTTTTGGAGGCAAGCTCTCGATCCGCGTCAGGTGCACCCGCGTGGGATAGGGCATCTCGATCCCCTCTTTCTCAAAGGTCGCTTTAATCCGTCTTCTAAACTCCCGCGCCACCTCCCATTGCCGCTGAGGCAGCGTCTTCACCAGCACCTTGATGGTGACCTGCGACTCGCCGAATGACTCAATGCCAAGGACTTCGGGAGGTTCCAGGATCAGGGGGCCGATCCGCTCATCCCGTGCCAGCTCCTGCCCGATCCGCTGCAGCACCCCGACTACCCGATCAATATCCTCATGGTAGGCTACGCCGATGTCCAGGGCCACCCGCGACCACTCCTTCGTCAGGTTCGAGACGACCTTGAGCTCGCTGTTGGGGATAAAGTGCACTGCGCCACTGCTGAAATCCCGTAAGATCGTGACGCGCAGATTGAGTTGCTCCACCCGACCGCCGATCTCGCCTGTCTTGATCACGTCGCCCACCGCAAACTGCCCCTCAAGGATGATGAAAAAGCCGGCGATCACATCCTTGATCAGGCTCTGAGCGCCGAAGCCGACGGCCAGCCCCACCACACCCGCGCCTGCGATGATGGGCGTGATGTCCAGCCCGAGCTCCCGAAGTCCCATCATCGTGGCGATGATCACGATCACTGTCGTCCCGACGGTCTTAACGATACCGGCGAGCGTCAGGGCACGCTTTTCCCGCTCGCTGACCTGGTCGGCCCCTTCCACCGCTACGGCTCGAGCAACGCGATCCGAGGCCAGCTTGAGGAGGTGAACCAGCAGCAGGCTCCCCGTTACGATAATCGCCAGGCGCACGCCGCCGGTCCGCAGCCAGTGGAGGAACTCGTCAAGGGCCCGCGCGTTCATCACGTTACCGTCACCTCCACCTGCTCTTCCCACAGCTCACCCGGATCAAGGTGAAGGTCCCAAGTCGGCATGGCAGCCACCCCCTGCACTGTTCGTTCATACCCGTCCTCCGATTGTGAGACGGTTGCCACCAGATGGCTGTACAGCACCGCGGGAGAGCCAAGCTCGACGCGAAGCAGCGGGCTTGACTCCAGAGCAGACAAGGTAAAGTCCTCGACCCCGGCCGTACAAGTCGGAGCATCAAGCGAGATGCGCTGGTCGCCGAGCGTGATGAGCGATTGGCCAAAGGCGAGGCCGGGCAGGAAGAAGTTCAGCTCTACCCCGAAGCGGATATCCAGGTGATCGACCCCCCGATTCTGCATCCGGTAAAGGACCGTGAGGCTCCGATTACCGGTAAAGATATATTCCTTCCGCAGGAGAATCGGGTGGTTCAGACTATCGTCGGTCCGAACTTTCCCCAATCGATGGAGGGCGACGCCAGTGGAGGTCTGCTGCCAGTCCCAGGTCGCGTCGACAAAATCCCCTCGTTCGTCCAGGCGGCCTGAGACCCAGGTGGACAGCGGATCGGGCTCAGTAAAAAAGTGGTCGAGGAATGCGGCGCGTTCCCATTGATCATAGCAGAGGGCATTCACAAGATCGGCCGGAGCCGGTCGCTGCAGATCGTGAATCCCAGGGATCCCCTCGTGCGGTTGCCCTTCGGGTTGCGCAGCCGCGCGCCGGATGGCATCGTGATAAGCCTCCGGACGGCGGGTGAGGGTATTGAGGAGGTTGATCTCCGCGGCGAAGTCGGTCCACTCCACCAGCCGACCGCCGCGGTGCGGCTGGATCTGGGCCGAGAATCGGCTGCTCGAAACCCAGACCTCCGGCGCCCCGTCGCTATCGAGATCGGACACCTCCACCCTGAGCTTCTGGCGGCGGATGTGGGCCTCAGCGCGCGCCAGATGTCGCCAGATCTCGTGTCGCAAATGGGGCAGGTACAGGCCGCCGAATATCCCGTGCCAGTAGGCATCGTTACACTGGGCCGCGAGGAGCTCAAGCCTGGCCTGCTTGGCCCCGCGCCCCGCCGGCAGCAATCGGCCAAGCGCCAGACCCTTCTTGTGGGCCCGGTTCGCCTCTGGATACCGGACCAGGAAATGTTTCCAATGCCCACCGCGGAGATGGGGCATGAACCGATCGGCATCTGGGCCGAGGCGGTTTTTCAGCTCTTCAAACCGATGCCCCCCGTCCGGCCCAAGAGACCATTCTTCCATCTCGACATATGAGCAGGTAGGCAGATAACAGAGGCCAGCGGGGCAAACACCATCCAGCGCCTCGCTCACCGTCTGCGACACAAGCCAATCACTTGCACCTTCAAGCAGGTCCAGGAACCCCTTCAGCCATCCGTCGTTGTAGACCCATTTTGCCGTCCCAGGCCAGCCGCCGAACTTCTCGCCGTCATCGGCAGCGATGGCCAGCCGCCCGCCTATCCGCACAATCCAACGCAGGTGCGCCTCGATCTCGGCAGGCGGACGAAACGGGATCAGGTACCGGAGCCTCTTATCGATCGGGAGAACAGCCAGGGACTCCCCCTCCGCTTCGGTGAGGTAGTAGTCGTGCAGTCGATCGGCCTCAAATCCTGAGGTGAGAAAGGCTCGGTCATCCATCAAGACATAGCCGATCCCTGCCTCTACAAGGGAGGGAATGATCGCGCTGTCCCAGATCCGCTCAGTCAGCCACAGGCCGCGCGGGCGAACACCGAAACGGGACCGAAGGTGCTCGCTCATCAGCGTGATCTGGGCAATTCGGTCCTCATGCGGGATGGCCGCCAGGACCGGCTCGTATAATCCTCCCGACAGGAGTTCGAGCCGGCCGCCCTGGACCAGTCCACCGATAAGATCGAGGTAATCCGGGGCTCGGCGCTCCAGCCACAGCATAAGCGGACCGCTCAGGTGCAGGGTAAATTTGAGCGACGGTCTGGCGTGGATGGCCTCAAGGAGGGGTCGGTAGGCTCTATCGGTCAGCGCCTGGATCACTTCATCAAAATTGCCTAGCGGCTGATGGTTGTGCAAAACAAGCAGAAAACGGAGCTTGTCCTGAACGCTGTCAAGGGGCTGCTCAGCAGGCCGGTCCGTCATGGCGAGGTACCTGTGGCGGGCCTCAGGATCAACCCGGCTAATGGAGGAAGGGTGAGAAGCAGCGAGAACGGCCGTCCATGATCCGGGATCGGCTCTGCCACAATGCCGCCGCCATTCCCGAGATTGCTGCCACCGTAGATCTCTGCGTCTGAGTTCAGTAGCTCCACATAGTAGCCACCGGTCGGCACACCGATGCGATAGCCGTGTCGGGGCACGGGGGTAAAGTTGCAGACCACAATGATGAAGTCGTCCGGATTCCTGGCGCGCCGCAGGAAACTGACGATGCTCCCCTGCCAGTCATGGCAGTCGATCCACTCGAATCCGTGCGGATCGAAATCGACCTC
Organism: Candidatus Methylomirabilota bacterium; assembly: GCA_028869615.1. Taxonomy (GTDB): domain Bacteria; phylum Methylomirabilota; class Methylomirabilia; order Methylomirabilales; family Methylomirabilaceae; genus Methylomirabilis. Next base: position 22,901 of record JAGWRQ010000004.1, read on the forward strand.
GTGCAGGGCCGACTGGCATCGGTAAAGCCGGTTCAGGTCCTGCACCAGCCTCTGCAACCCTTTGTGGGAGGGGCCTTCCGTGAGCAGATGCCAGTCCAGGCTCTGGTCGTGATCCCACTCGCGCCATTGGCCGAACTCTCCTCCCATGAACAGGAGCTTCTTCCCCGGTTGCCCATACATATAGATATAGAAGCAGCGCAGGTTCGCAAACTTCTGCCAGGTATCGCCCGGCATCTTTCCGAGCAGTGAGCCTTTCCCATGCACCACCTCGTCGTGGGAAAGGGGCAGGATAAAGTTTTCGCTGAAGGCGTAGAGCAGACCGAAGGTCAGGTCGTTATGGTGATAGCTTCGATGGATCGGATCGAGCGCCATGTATCCGAGCATGTCATGCATCCATCCCATATTCCACTTCAGCCCAAAACCGAGTCCGCCCATGTAGGTTGGGCGCGAGACCTGGGGCCATGCGGTCGATTCCTCGGCGATTGTCATCACGCCGGGATGGTGCCCGTAGATCAGTTCATTGAAGCGCTTCAGGAAGGCGACCGCCTCAAGATTCTCGTTGCCGCCATAGATGTTGGGGACCCACTCGCCAGGCTTGCGGGAATAGTCCAGGTAGAGCATCGAGGCGACCGCATCCACCCGCAGACCATCCAGGTGATAGCGTTCAAGCCAGAACAGCGCGTTGCCCAGCAGGAAGTTGTCTACCTCCTTTCGACCATAATTGAAGATGAGGGTGCCCCACTCGCGATGTTCGCCCTTGCGGGGATCTTCATGCTCATACAGGTAGGTCCCGTCGAAGTAGACCAACCCATGCGGGTCGCGTGGAAAATGGGATGGCACCCAGTCAAGGATCACGCCGATCCCGCGCTGGTGCAGGTAATCCACGAAGTACATAAAGTCGGTGGGCGTTCCATACCGGCAGGTTGGCGCGAAGTAGCCGATGGTTTGGTATCCCCACGAGCCGTAAAACGGGTGCTCCGTAATCGGGAGCAGTTCGACGTGGGTGTACCCCATCTCGGTCACGTAATCGGCAAGCCGGTGCGCCAGCTCCCGGTACGTCAGAAAACCGTTCCGTTCCTCATGCGGCCGCATCCAGGAGCCCAGATGCACTTCGTAGATGGCGACCGGTCGCTCAAGCACGTTCTGATGGGGTCGGGCTTCCATCCACGACGCATCGCCCCACTGGTAAGCATCGATGTCGAACACGCGCGAGGCGGTTCGAGGGGGTGGCTCGAAGGCAAAGGCGAACGGGTCGGCTTTGAGGGCGAGCGGCTCTCCGGATTGCGACTTGATCTCGAATTTGTACAGCGCACCCTCTACTAGACCCGGGATGAACAGCTCCCAGATGCCGTTCCCGGGATGGTTCCGCATCGGATGACGCCGGCCGTCCCAATGATTGAAGTCTCCGACGACGCTGACTCTTGTGGCATTAGGGGCCCAGACCGTGAAGCGCACCCCAGGCACGCCATCCAGGGTCATTAGATTGGCCCCCAACTTCTCGTAATTCCTGAGATGGTTGCCTTCACCTATCAGGTACAGGTCATAGTCGCTCAAGGTCGAGGAAAAGCGGTAAGGGTCCTCGATCTCGCATTCCTGTCCCTGTCGATCTGCTATACGCAATCGATAGGGAAAGAGGCCGTTCCGCGTCGGGATGACAACCTCGAAGAGACCATCCGGGTGCACCAGCTCCATAGGCTGGTCCTCGCCCACGCCATCAGCAGGAACGACTGTCGCCTCCCTGGCATCCGGGAGGAAGGCGCGCACGGCGACGCACGGCCCTGGCGCGGCGTGCACCTCATGCGGGCCCAGCACGGCGAACGGGTCGCCATGCTCGCCCCGGACAATCGCCTCGATCACCTCAGCGGCAAGGGTGGAAGGCATTTATGAAATCCCCGTTAATCTTGCACATCGTGGTCCCAACGATAACACCATCCTTACCTTCATTTCAATCGCTGTTACTGCCTCAAGCATGCAAGGGTGAGCGGTGAACGCAAGGAAGCGTTAGATGCATTACACTAGGAGGGTTAATGAGGAAAGCGGACAGACGCCTGTGGGGGCGTTCTCACTTGTTGTACGTCTCGCCTTTATCCGCTTACCGCAGTCGTAAGAGAGAGACGATAGGGTCCAACTCGCCGGGCAGTTGGCATGGTTCGGACGCCCTCACGCTTACTTTCATTTGTGCCCAAGATACCAGACTGAGGGCAACGGCCCGAACGAAGCATATGAACCTCGGCGCGGAATGCGCCGTTATGCGACGTTCTGCATCCTGTTGGCGAAATCGCGACCAGACGTCGGTGGCGGAAGTGGTTTGCCATCCTTTTTATACAGCGCAATGGCTTCTTCGACGACGTGGCAGAGCTCGTCAAATACCGCTTTTTCATCCGATCCGTGGCAGCCTCCATAGATGAGACCCGGAGAGCTTCCGACGTAGCATTGGTCTTCCTCCGACCATTCAACAATCTTGGCGTATCGCGCGCTTTCCTTCATGATTTTGACTCCTCTATGGCCCGCCGCACGGCGCGGACTTGATAGTGCTTCGCGTCGTCACCAGGCGCCCCGGATATTGTAATCGGTTTAGCAACCTTCGGGTGAACAAAGTTTCTGTGACTCCCTTGCCCGCCTCGATTGACGAACCCCGAGCGCTCAAGGTCGGCAATGAGTTCTCTGACTTTCGGCGGCACCAGTTCACCCCGTACTGTTGCGTCGCATAACGCTCGGGTTCAGGCGCGGCCCTGCAGGAGCGTAGCGCAGGTAGGAACGTCGCCTGGAGTCTGTTGTTGGGCTTTACTTGGTCGGGATCTTGCCGCGTGTTGCAAGAACAGAAGGGCGAAGCAGCCGTTCGCCTCGCATGATATGCAGAATATAGACACGCGAACCCTCTTCCCGGTAGAAGATCCGGCAAGGTGGCTCGACGATCTGTCTGTAGCGCCACCCCTTGAGCTCCTGTGGCTTGGAACCGCTCTTGGGATGATCAGCAAGCTGACCCACGTGCCGAAACACGTTCCGGAC
>JAGWRQ010000005.1 GCA_028869615.1 Candidatus Methylomirabilota bacterium
AAATGGATTGGGCTTCCTTCAGACCCAACCTCACGATGACGCCCCCGGATCGAGTCCGGGGCAGGCTCTTCCCTTCTCCTCACCTTTGGCTCCGCGAATACCTAGTGTAGGAACTTCCACCTCACAAGCTCTGTGCTACGCCCGGTACATATGTATACGGCTCACCGGCGGCACCCGCAGGGTGACGTCCTGTACGGCCGCTGGTTCGGCACAACTTTCATTCGCTTACCTCCTGACTCAATACGCGCTTCTCTGTCCTGTTCGTATATATGATAAATGCTGCGAGCAAGGAAACGAGAATGAGGGAAGACCCAACAGTGCCGAAATCGAGTCCGCCCTTTGCAACGGGCTTTGTAAGAAGATCCCCAAAGGTTGCTCCAAACGGGCGAGTCAAAACGAAGGCAATCCAGAACACCATGACTCGATTAAGTCGAGTGAAGGTGGCAGCAAGGACGACCAACCCGAGCATCCCCCCGATGAGAGCGGCCCCGCCAAAAAAACCCAGGCCGGAATCATCGGCCAGGAAATCCCCCAAGGCTGTACCCAATGTGTTGGAAAACAATATGGCCGTCCAATAAAACAGCTCCGCTTTAGTTGTTTGGATGTGGCTAACGGATAACGTCTTTTCGCTGATACGCCAAGCCGCCAGCACCACTAGCAAACATGCAATTAAGATCAGTGAGCCTTTCATGTAACCAAGCCCCAGGGTTCGATCCATAAAATCTGACATTGTTGTGCCGGCCGTACTTGTCGTAAGGATCACAGTCCAATACAGTACAGGATGAAACCTGGTCGCCTTAAGCTGGGCAACAACAGAAATCAGGAACAGACTGATCAGGATGACAGAACTCACGCCGTAACCGACGTTCATCGTCATCGAAAGGAGATCTCCGGCTGTCTCACCGAGAGTGGTTACACAGATCTTCATGATCCAAAAGAAGAAGGTGACTTGTGCAATCTTACTCATTACTGCCCCAGTTCATAGTTGTGCCCCACTATTCCGTGAGCCGCTTTAGAGGCCGACAAAGGCCGGCGGGTTATCTCTCAAGACGGCTCCACTTCTCAACCACGAATTTTGCTCGCAATATCCCATACTTATTCCAACCGGTCAAGACTACGTATCGCGTCGTTGCAGGCAGCGGGTACGATCGTGTACAATGCTCGATGGTCTTTCGAAATGCAGGCTGCCGACCGGCGGCAGGGAAGCGACAGGAGAGACGGAATGATCGAAGCGGACAAGCTGACGAAATATTACGACAAGCATATAGCGATTCGCGATGTCTCCTTCAAGGTCGAGAAAGGGGAGATCGTGGGGTTCCTCGGGCCGAACGGCGCCGGCAAGACCACGACGATGCGGATCTTGACCGGTTTTCTGCCGCCCAGCAGCGGGACGGCGCGCGTCGCCGGCTTCGACGTCCTGACCGAGTCGCTTCAGGTGCGGCGACGCATCGGCTACCTGCCTGAAAACGTGCCGCTGTACACCGACATGAAGGTGGCCGACTACCTGGAGTTCGTAGCTGAAGTCAAAGGCCTGGAACGGGGGAGGAGGCAACACAGGATCGGCGAGATCATGGACAGGTGCGGGGTGGCCGGGGTCCGGCGGACCTTGATCGGGGCACTCTCGCGCGGCTACAGGCAGCGGGTCGGGATCGCTCAGGCGCTACTCAACGATCCTGAGGTGCTGATCCTGGACGAGCCGACCATCGGGCTCGACCCGAAGCAGATCATCGAGATCAGACAGCTCATCAAGGAGCTGGCCGGTCAAAGCACGGTTATCCTGTCGACTCACATCCTGCCCGAGGTCAGCATGGTCTGCCATCGGGTGATTATCATCAACAATGGACAGATCGTGGCGGTTGACACTCCGGAGAACCTTACGGCCGGGCTTCAGAGTTCCACCAAACTGCGCATCAGGGTGGAGGGGCCGGTGGATCAGGTCGGATTGGCCCTGACCCGGCTTCCAGGCGTGCTGCGGGTTGTGGTGGAGGATGAGACGCACCTGTCTGCCGGACAGGCAGGCGAGACCGCCAAGAACTTCGTTGTGGAGTCGGAGCGGAATTGTGACCTGCGACGCGAGGTATCGCGCCTGATCGTCGAGCGCGGATGGGGGCTGCTTGAACTGCGGCCCGCCGATATGAGCCTGGAGGACATCTTCGTGCGCCTGGTCACCAAAGAAGCGCAGGAGGTTCGGGCATGAACGTCCTGGCGATCTTCAAGAAAGAGTGGCGGGCCTACTTTGCGTCGCCGGCCGCCTACGTCATCTTGACTATCTTTGCGCTCATCTCTGGTTACTTTTTCTATAGCCTCCTCACCTTCTTCTCGCTCAGCAGCCTGCAGGCCACCATAAACCCCGCGTTCGGCCGAGGCTTGAACGCCTCCGAGTGGATCGTGAATCCGCTGTTTCGTGACATCGCCATCACCATGTTGTTCCTCATGCCAGCGGCCACCATGCGCCTGTTTTCAGAAGAAAAGAAGACGGGAACCATCGAACTCCTCTTCTCGTACCCAATCAGGGACTGGGAGCTGCTGTTGGGTAAGTTCCTGGCGGCTCTCGCGCTCTACTCGGCAATGCTCGGAATCAGTCTGCTGGACATCGCGATGCTCGGGTCTGTCGCCACGCTGGAATGGGGGCTTATCTTCAGCGGCTACCTCGGTCTACTGCTTCTTGGTATGACCTTTCTGGGGCTCGGAATTCTGGCCTCCTCCCTGACCGAAAACCAGGTCGTCGCCGCCGTCGGGACCTTCGGCGTCCTCCTGCTGTTGTGGGTCATCGGTTGGTCCACCGAGGCGGCCGGGCCGACGCTGGGCCCTATCCTCTCGCACCTCTCGATCATCAATCATTACGACAACTTCGCCAAGGGAACCATTGAAAGCCGAGACGTGATCTTCTACCTCAACTTTACGCTCCTCTGCCTCTTCCTGACACTCCGTTCCCTGGAGTCGAAACGGTGGCGGAGTTGACCATGGACAAGCTGACTCGCTTCGCCGCACCGGCCGGCCTCATCCTCCTTGTCGTGGGCGGGATTGCCTATAACATCAGTCCGGATCTGAAGGCGTGGATGGGGGGTATCCTCCTGCTTGGGGCGATCCTCATCCTTACCGGCGTCTATCGTTCCTTTGGCGGGATCATGGCCTGGCTGAATCGCCGCTCCACGATCACCGGACTGAACGTCGCCCTGATGACGATGCTGGTGCTGGGGATCATCGGTCTGGTGGAGGTCATCTCGGCCAAGCACAACACGCGGTTCGATCTGACCGCAGGGAAGCGGTACACCCTCGCCGATCAGACCAGGAAGGTAGTCAGAGGACTCGCCAAGGACGTCCAGGTCACGGCCTTCTTCCGAGCCGACCAGGCGGAGCGCCGGCCTGCCGAAGACCTCCTGCGCCAGTACGCCGACCTCTCGTCGCGGTTCCACTTCGAGGTGGTCGATCCTGACAGGAACCCCGGCAGGGCCAAGCGGTACGGCATTACCACGTACGGCACCACGATCTTAGAGACCCAGGATAAGGAGGAAAAGATCGCTGAGGTGGATGAGGAACACCTGACGAATGGACTGGTCAAGCTGCTGCGCGAAGGGAAGCGAACGGTCTATTTCCTGAAGGGGCACGGGGAAAACGAATTGGAGGACAAGTCGCGGAACGGCTACCGGCAGGCCAAAGAGGCCATCGAGAAGGCCAACTATCTGGTCAAGGAGCTATTGTTGCTCCGCGAACGTGAGGTGCCACAGGACGCCTCGATACTCGTGATCAGCGGACCGAAACGCGATCCGGCCGAATCGGAGCTGCAGGCCCTGCAACTGTTCGTTGAGCGGGGCGGAAAGCTGCTCATCCAGCTCGATCCGTATACGTCGCCGAGTCTCAAAGCGTTTGTGAACCGATACGGCATCAAGGTCGGGGATGATGTGATTGTGGACCAGTACGCTCGCGCCATGGGCGGCGATTACCTGATGCCCGTGGTCTCGACCTACTATCCGCACGCGATCACCCAGGGCTTCACCCTCGCCTCCCTCTTTCCCTTCGCACGCTCCGTGGACGTGGCAGAAAAGTCACCGCAGGGGGTGACGGTCCAGAAGCTCGGGGAGACGGGGCCGGGAAGCTGGGCGGAAACCGACAAAGGCGAGTTGAATCGCGGTCAACTCAGTTTTGAGAAAGGGCAGGATCGGCAGGGACCAATTCCGGTGGGAGTCATCGCCACGGTGCAGGTCGAGCAGGCGACAGCAGGCGCAAAGGCGGAGAGGGACACCACAGGAACGAGAGACACAGAACAGGGCACTCACAGGCAACCGAAAGTCGCCCGATTGGTGGTGTACGGCAACTCCGCCTTTGCCAGCAATAACTTTCTGAACTTCTCGGGGAACCGGGATCTCTTCTTGAATAGCATCAGTTGGCTGGCCGAAGAGGAGGCGATGATCGCCATCCGGCCGCGAGAGGCAAAAACTGCCCCCATCTTCTTGAGCGCGACGCAGGGACGGATGGCCTTTTGGATGCTGGTCGTCGTGGTGCCGAGTCTATTCTTAGTCTCCGGGACATCGGTGGTCCTCAGGCGGAAGCGGTCGCGATGAGGTGGCGATCGCTTGGCCTGCTCGGCCTGCTGCTGGCACTTGTCGTCGTGGCCTACTACGCCCTGGAGAGCAAGGGCACACTATCAGGGGCGGATGCCAGCCGATTATTCCAGGCCGAGGAGAAGGACGTCGAGACTATCGCCATCAGGAAAGGCGACGCGCTGATCGCGCTGAAGCGTGAAGGCAACGGGTGGCGGCTGATCGAGCCTGTACAGGCTACGGCCGATAGCTCAGAGGTCGTCTCGCTGCTCCATGCGCTCCTGGAAGCCAGGGAAGAACGACGCATCGAGGAGGCGCCGAAGAACCTCGCCGACTACGGGCTCGAGCGTCCCGCAGTCCATCTCAGCGTGACGCTCAAAGACGGAAAGACGTTACCGGCTCTCCTGCTTGGCGATCTGAACCCGAACGGCCGCTCCGTCTATGCCAAACGACCCGATCGACCCGCGGTCTTCCTGGCGACCGTCATCGTACGACTCCGCGCGGACCGGAAACCGGACGATTTCCGTGACAAGACCCTGCTCGCGCTGGAGCCAAACCAGGTCACGCAGGTCGAGCTGACCGGTAAGGGAGAACCGATCAGCCTCAGCCATGCCGAAGGAAAGGGATGGGAAATCAACAAGCCGATCAAGGCCAAGGCGGACGCGGCGGTGATCGGGCAGTTGTTGTGGAAGATTAAGGACGCCCGCGTGACGGCATTTGTCGGCTCCGGCCCCGACGCCAAACGCAGGTACGGCCTGGAGCGCCCGGACCTGATCGTGGAGTTGAAGGACGCGGGCAGCGTGAAGCGGCTGTTGCTGAAAAAGGCCGCCGACCCACAGGTCGGCCTGTACGCCATAGCTGAGCCTAGAGGAGATGTGGTATCCCTCGATGCCGGCCTCTTCACCGATCTCTCCAAGTCGCCCCGTGATCTCGCAGATCGATCCGCACCAGAGCGCCGACCGGCGACCGGCGACAAGAGCCGCCGATTCTCTCCCACCACACCGACCCCGCCCGCATCGTCCTCATCCTGATCGGGCTTCTGAAGACGTTCGCCCGCCTTCCGACCGGAAACGCCAATGCAGCCCGAACGAGAGGACGGTATAGTAGATCGGGTACAGCAGAGACCAGGCGACCAATGAAGGCGAGGAGTCGGGAAGCTGCCATAAGAGAATCAGGAGCGCGGCGGTCCACATGATGCAAAGCCCGATGGTCAGAGAACGGAGGATTCGAGTGCGGCCGGGATAGATGTATTTGATCGGCACCAGCACCATCACCGCCGCAAAGAGGGTAAAGACCGCGTTCAACCAGAGGGGACTCCTCCCGACGTAATAGTAGAAGGCCAGGACGTTCCAGTATGAAGGGAAGCCGGTGAAAAAATGATCCGGCGTCTTGGCAGAGACGTGACAGAAACGGTAGGCACTGACCAGGAGCGGGAAGGGCACAATCCAGATCGAGACCGACGCCGGCAATAGGTCGGCTTCGTAGATCAACACGATAGGGACGACCACATAATTCAGATAATCAACGATATCATCAAGTTTCGGCCCATCGAATTGGAGCAGGACCTCCTTGACCCTGGCCAGTCGTGCCAGCGGCCCATCCGCAGCATCGATCACGACGGCCAGCACCATCCCGAAGAACGCCCCACGATAATCGCCCCTGTGTATGGCGACAAGGCACCAGACTCCGACGACCGCCCCTGAAGCGGTGAACAGATGCACCGCCCACGCCATTACCCGCTGCCACGCGTGCTCTCCCCTTTTCACGCCGACCGTCCCATCCCTCCTCCGCCACTCCACCAGTGAATGGTGCGCTCTACTGATGGCTTCACTCGCCGCGAATCGGAAGTCGGGTTAGCGTTCTTCTCGCCCGCTTGTCCCGGCGTTTCCTTTCTGAGGACTATGAGGGCGGGCCAGCTCCGCTATCCATCCTTTGACCCGCTTGGCATCGTCTGAGTCCGGCGGCACGAGAGTGAGAAAACGCTGGAACACCTCAGTGGCACCCTTTGCATCCCCCTTCGCTTTCAAGGCCTGCCCCTTGTCGAACAGGGCGTGAGCGTACTGGGGGTTCAGGCTCAGCGCCCGGTCATACAGCTTGATGGCCTCATCCGGACGGTTGCTCTGCATCAGGATAGTTCCCAGATGTGTCAGCGCCTCGACCTGGTTCCGATCGGTGAGTAGAATCTGGTGATATTTCTCCCAGGCCGCCTGGAGGTCACCGGCCTCGAGCGAGGCGTGGGCCGCCTTCAAGGCCGAATCGATCTCGGAGGGCGAGAGACGGGGGCCAGGGGCGGCGGACGTCGATGTAGTGGGCGATTGTGGCGGCCGGACGAGCGGAACGAAAGCTGAGGCCAGGTACCCGAGGAGAAAGCCTACGGCCAACGCGCTGCCCAGCATGATGATGAGGCGTATCTTGCCCGTGGAGCGTGGTTCTTCCATGATCTTTTCTGTGTTTACTCTGTGTGTCATAGCTCGATCAGTCGTTACCTCCTCTTGCCCTAGCCGACCCGCGGTTCTGTGATCTCCTCGTCCGCCGACAATGGGCTTGGCGCGGATTCCACTGCGAGCACCTCGTCTAATTCGGCAGCGTGATCCTTGGCCATTTGTTCCCCCGTGACCGTCCCCGTCAGCCAGGCTAAACTCATCGGGTAAATATCGGGTCGGAAAATGACGTGGTAGAAGTGCCAGACCAGGACAGCGAGCGTTGCAAGCCAGGCCTCGTAATAATGGATGACGGTCGCCAAGTCAATCACCAAAAGGGGCCAGCGCTTCAGCACAACCGTTTGCAACCACATGATACATCCGGTGCCGGCCATGACAAACGTTCCCCATATGACCGCCCAGTACTCCAGCTTCTCCACGTAAGAAAAGTGATGGAAACGGGGCCGGTGTGGTCGCAGACCCAGGTTGAACGTCACCATTTCCCACGCCTCGTTCACATCCCGCCAGCCTGGTTCCATCAACCGGAACTGAGTCCGACCACGCTGCGTACCGAAGAGGTACACCAGATGGTACACCGCCGCTCCCATCATGAGAACACCGGCGATCCGATGCAGCCACGCTCGGACGGCATACCATCCCTCGATCCAGACCAGCGGCCGCGCCCACCACGACTCAGGAAACTTCAAGGCAAAACCGGTGATCACCAGGATCGTGAAGGTTGCAAATAGCGTGAAATGCTGAATCCGCTCATTCAGGGTCAAGCGCTCAAAGAGCCGGCGTCCCACCTCGGGGGGCACGCGCGACTGCTCTTCCTCCTGCCTCTCCGGCAGCCAACGCTCCCGCAGATGCGCCAGGAAGTCGAGCCCATTGTGCAGGCTCATCCCGCCAATGACGACAACGATGAGCACAAGGTAGATCCGTCTGACCAGGGTCACCCATGGGTGCTCGCCGAACCCGGGGGCTACGTGGATCCTGGTATTGGCCAATTGCATGCCGGCGCCTCGGTGACACTGCCCGCAGGTTCGCGAGAGATTCATCGGGTTGACGGTGGAACGAGGATCGGAGGATGGCTGGATGTTGTGGGTGCCATGGCAGCTTGCGCAATTGGCCACGACGGGCGATCCGCCTCTTACCGCCAGGCCGTGGAAGCTCTCGAAGAACGTCCCGGCTCGCCGCGGCGCGAGGCCAAACTCCTCGATGACCCGCGCCGCCTCGTGGCAGGCCGCGCAGGTCTTAGAGACCGTCATCGGCGCTACCCGCGATCCCGGAGCACGGGTGGCGGTGATTCCGTGCTCACCATGACAGTCAGTACATGTCGGCGCCGCAAAAATCCCGCGTGAGACGGCTTCCCCATGGACACTGTCCCGAAACTGTCCGGCCTCGTCGCCGTGGCAGTGGCTACAGGTCGTAGCCACATTCTTCTTGAAAATAGTCGAAGCGGGATCGGCGCCTCGTCGGATCTCGTGGGCGCCATGGCAATCGGTGCAGGTTGCGGCGGCAAGATTGCCCTTCTGCAGGATGGCCTGTCCGTGGATGCTCTGCTCAAAGAGCGCTACGACCCGCGGCCTTGCGATCCGCTCTTGAGCGATGACTTTCGGATCGGCATGGCAGCGGGCGCAGGTTTCGTGGATGTGCGAACGATGGGTAGGCGACGCAGGGTCGCGGCGAGATCGGACGGCGTGGGCGGTATGGCACGTCACGCAGGTGGGCAGGTTCCGGGTTCGCTCCTCACGGCGACCGGCGTGAATACCGGCGGCCATCTGCGTTGCCTGGCGGCCATGGCACGACGCGCAGATGATATCGGCATCGGCGGCGATCTTTCGGATTCGGTGACTGCCATGACAGGCGATGCAAGTGGCGCTGTCGCCGCTGCCACCCAGCTTGGCATGAGCGCTCTTCGGAATCTCGTTATGAGGTGTGAGATGGCATGCGCCGCAACGGACCGGCTGGGGCCTTTCGGTGTGAGGCCCTTCCGGGATATCGCTATGGCACTTGGCGCAGGCAAGCTCTTTGTGCGCGGATTGAAGGAGATCGTCGGGATCGTTGTGACAGGCCAAGCACTCCTCAGACGTGGAAGGCAACTCCGAGACGGACGCAACAGCATTCGGAACTGTGGTCAGGAAAAGCCACACAATGAAAAGGCTTCCAACCACCTTTCGGCCACCCGTCTCAATCCGGTCGCTGTGTCTCGGGTCCTTACGAGGGCGGCGCCGTACTGATTTTATGGCACTTCATGCAGTTAGTCATCTCCTTCGTGGAGAACGCAACCTTCCCGTTGTGGCATGTACCGCATGCCTTGCCTTCATTGTAGGCTTTCATGGTGAGGTCCGGAGAGGTCCCAATCTTGGTCTTGAAAGGTTTATCCTTGCCGTGGCAGTTCAGGCACTTCTGACCCTTTGCCAGATGCGCGTTGTGATCGAACGTCACCTTTCCGGGGCTCGGGTTCCCCTGCTCATCCCTGGTCTTCTGTTCGAAGGTAAATGGAGCCGGCACCTTGGGCTTAGGCTGCGCGAAGCTTCGAGATGCTGTAACGCTCACAATCAGGAGGCACGCGAGTGCAAGTGTCGCGCTCCTTCCAATCCTTGATCTCATACTTCCTCCTTTCTGCAGGCAGTTTCTTAGGAAATAGCGTTCAGCACTCAGCCATCAGCTTCAGACAAAACAGGGAACGTATCGGAAGAGCTGACCGCTGAAAGCTGACAGCTCCCCCCTCCGCTTTCATTCGTATCTTCGGAGCATGATACCATACGCTCGTCATTCATGCGAGCGGGCGTTCATAAAGGGTCGCAGACGGTATGGTCAGCCAGGCCCCCGCCGTCGATCAACTTCCCTGATCTTGAAAAAGAGGCCGACCAGGACCGCGCCAATGACCAGCATGGAGACCGCCAGCCCCTTGCGACGAAACTGCAACTCCGCCAGGAGGTCTTGGCCGCTCTCGAGACTCTTCTGCGCTACGATCAACCCGGAGTCGGTGGCGGTCTTGATCTTTTCCACCTGAAGCGAATGAGTTTCCGCTCTGGCCTTGATCAAAGACTCTTTCGCCGCAATGAGCTCGAACCGAGGCTGGCCAACCTCCATTCCTGCGCGCTCGGCCTTGGTGAGGACTGCCGCCGCCTGGTCGATCCGGCTCGAAAGCCCCTCAACCATGGTTCGCAACTCGGCGGCCTTCTTCAGGGGCACAGAGTTCGCCTCATGGCAGGTAGCACAAGGGGTGCCTTCTCCACCGGCCAGCATCGCGTCCGACGGTTTCGTGACATCGTGATTCCCATGGCATGTCACGCATGCCGGCATCCCCAGCTCAGCGAATGCCGGCTTGTGCGCGCTCTTAGCGAAGAGCTCGACCGTCGCGACATGACAGTGGCTACAGATATTCGCCACCGAATCGATACCGGGAGGGGCAGCGCCGTGACTGCCGTGACAGCTACTGCATGTCGGGGAGGCGAGGTCCCCCCTCTTGGTCAACATCTCGTAATGAATGCTCTGCTTGTACTTCTCAAACTGATCGGTGGGGATCTTGTACGCCTTCATGTACTCAGCGTCACCGTGGCATCGACCGCAGGTCTCAGCGACCTTGATAGGGTGGGTCCAAGCCATCTGGTCCTTGACGGCACGGATGGCATGCACGTCATGGCAACTGATACAGACGGCGACCTTCTGATCTCCCTCGCGAAGCCTTTTGCCATGGGCACTGGTATAGTATTCCTTCACCTGATCGGTCCGAATGGACGGATTGAACGTCCGCATATAGACCGGATCGCTGTGGCACCTTCCGCAGGATTCAGGGATCGCCTGCCGCTTCGGTTTGCCCACAAACCCCTTGGCCGGACTGTGGCTCTGCGCCTTGTTGTCGAGCGCCGTAGGGTCGCCGCCGTGACAGTTGTGACAGCTCAGTCCCCGTACCAGGTGATAATCGTCTTTAATCTTGAAGGCCGGACGGCTCAGGCGCTCCTCTCGTAATGCCTTGTGACAGTCAATGCAGGCATCCTCCGCCGCAGCGAAGGGGACACCACGGATCAGGGCAGCCGCGGCCAGGAGAAGGCCGCAACACGCGACGCGCAGCATCAGCCTCACGGCGTCCTCATTTGACGGCTGGCGCGACATATCCAAGCACGGTACATATCACGATGTACGCGATGATGCCGATCCCGATCCATCGGAAAAGCGGGCTCGATTCTCCCAAGGTTGACTTTTTGTCCAGAAATGGGACCAGCAAGAGGAACAGCCCGCCTAGACTGAAACCCAGAACCCCCAAGACCTCGCCCTCAAATGGACCGACCTTGGCCGGGATATACTTCAAGCTCTGAAACATGTAGACGAAGTACCATTCCGGTCGGATTCCAGCAGGAGCCGGCGCGAAGGGATCGGCCTTTTGCCCCAGCTCCCATGGGGACAGCGCGGCCAGGGCGGCCAAGAGCCCGAGGGTGATAAACCAGCCGAAGAGGTCTCGCAGCAGAAAATTGGGGACAAACGGCATGGTCTTCAGCGGTTGCCCCCTGTGTGCTCGCTCTACGGTCGGAGGAACGCTCATCCCTTGTTGCTGGACCAGGAACAGATGGAGGCCGAGGATCACGGTAATTGTCGCCGGCAGGATGGCAATATGGATGCCGTAAAAGCGCGACACCGTAGCGCCCGAGACCTCGTCGCCGCCCCGGAGGAGTTGCATCAGAAAACGGCCCACGAGCGGGAACTGTCCGGCGATCTCGGTTCCGACTTTAGTGGCGAAATACGACAGAACATTCCAGGGCAACAGATAGCCGCTGAAGCCGAAGAACAGTACGATACCGAACAGCAGCATTCCGGTCACCCATGTCAATTCTCGCGGCGTTCGGTAGGCCTGGGTGAGGTAGACGCTGAACAGGTGGATCATCATCGTCAGCACCATCAGGTTGGCCGACCAGCTATGGATCGACCGAACAAGCCACCCGAATTGGACTTCGGTCATGATAAATTGAACGCTCTCGTACGCCTCTTCGGCGCTGGGTCGGTAGTAGAGGGTCAACAGGATCCCGGTAGCCACTTGGATCCCGAAGAGAAAGAGCGTCATCCCGCCGAAATAGTACCAGACGGTATGGCGATGGACAGGGATGACCTTCTGCTGGATGAGATGCCTGAGCGGCGTGAGATCGATTCGCTCTTCGAGCCAGGCCGTGATTCGCACTCCCGCCACCTCATTTATCCTTTCATGACGATAATCTGATCTCCCCGGACGTTGAGCTTCAACGGCTCCAGGGGCCGCGGCGGCGGGCCGCTGATATTCTTCCCATTCAGGTCGTACACGCCATTATGGCAGGCGCACCAGATGTCCTGCCGATCTTCCCGGTATTGTACCGTACATTGCAGGTGGGTACAGACGGCAGAGAAGGCCCGCAACTCACCCGCCGATGTCTTCACCAAGATGCCCGGAAGACTCCTGAAGCGGAAGATCCGCCCTGAGTTCGCCTTTAGCTCCGCGAGCTTCCAGGGAAGGGTCACACTGAATGTCGTCGGCTCGGCAAGTTTCGGGGGAATCAGGTATTTGGCGATCGGGTAAAAGATGGACACAAAGAGCACGCCGAGGGAACTCCCCAGCAGCCAATTCACCGTTCGCCGCCCGTGATCGACCTGTTCATCTTGCTGCGACACAACCATTCCCTCCTTCGGTCTTAAATATCAAAAGCCAGCCCGCCAGACAACGCCCGGTAGGCTGGCTTGCCTGCTCCGTTCGCAGGCAACATACTAGCACATCAGAGAAGCGCCTGAAACAAGGAGGCTCACTCAGAACTGGTAGCGAAGCGTAAATGCTGCAATATGAGCGTCGTAATTCTGGAGAAAACGAGCGCCCAAGAAGGTATCGGTCGTCGGTGGCAGGGTGGTCAGCCCGGTCGTCCCGATCGTATCGGTCGCCCAGTCCTTTTCTCGAAACTGCTCATATCGATATTCGCCCTTGAGACTCCAATTTTTAGTCAGGTTGTAACGAAGCGCGGCGATAAGAGTATGGAGCTTCGTGTTGGCTAGGGGATAGGAGACGGCGGTCGCCGTCGCCCGTTGGGATGCCGGTGAGGGTGAGCCGCCCGGCCCTACCGATTGTCCGCTGGTCGGAACGACCGGGTTAAAGGAGTTGATCGTGGTATCCGCGTCTGAGAAAGAGTAGTTCAGCCGAAGGGTAAGACGATTGGGAATCAGGCTGATGTCGGCGCCGGCCCCCCAAGTATTCACCGTGTCCGTATTCAGGCTCCGCCAGTTAAAATCAGCGAAGTCGCAGGCTGCGGTATTGGGGGAGGAGCCTGGCGCGCACCCGGGCGCAAGCGGCGCGGAAGGGGTTCCCAAGTTGACGACCGGTCTGGAACGGGAGATCTGGTCGTACCGGAACTCCTCCCGCGTATAGTTGACGAACAACGAGAGCCACGAGAAGGGGCTGTAACTGAGGTCGCCGCCGGCGCTCCAGCCTCTCGATTCCTGCAAGCCAAGGGTGGAGTTATTGAAATTGTCCAGGAGGAGACTGTAGGTCGCCGTAAAGTTCAGTGTGTCGATCGGGGTGATCGTCGACAGGATCTCTACCCTGTCCCTGTTCCGGTCAGCCTCATCGAACTTCCGAAGCAGAATCGACTGACCCTGGGGATCCGGCACAAAAGGCTCCCCCTCGATGCCAACGGTGACGTGCGCGTCCTGAGCTTGTGGTACGTACTTATCGATACGCCGCCAGCTTCGACGGTATGCGGCACGAAACAAAAGCCAGTCGATCGGTGTATAATCCAGGCTAGTCTTCAAGAAGTGCTCATCGCTGACCGGTACCTCCCGGTGTTTGGGATCGCGTTCCCAGCGCTCCCACTCGTACCCCAACTTGACATGGAGGTCGCTGAGAAGAGGATAGCCCGCGTCCAGATGGGCATTGTGCTTTGTGTAGGAGAAAGGCGCGTTGACCTCTGGACCGAGCGTGAGCGACGTATCCCGAACCGTAGTCGCTGGGAACACGATCTCAGGCGTTCGGTTATTA
This sequence comes from Candidatus Methylomirabilota bacterium, assembly GCA_028869615.1. Classification (GTDB taxonomy): domain Bacteria; phylum Methylomirabilota; class Methylomirabilia; order Methylomirabilales; family Methylomirabilaceae; genus Methylomirabilis. Next base: position 13,956 of record JAGWRQ010000005.1, read on the forward strand.
AAGTCGTAGAAGCGGTAGCCGCTGGACAGCGTCAGCGGTAACGCCGTAAGCGGACGGCTCGTCGCGTTGAACGTTACGAGGGTCGTCCTGACGTCTCCATCCAGACTGTTTCTTGGGAGCGCCAACTGCGGATCGGCTGCCAAAGCCGGATTGATGGTGTGCGGGACGAACGTCTCATCCTGAAGCCGCCACCCATAGGAGACTTTGCCGGTGATCCGAGTCCGGAGGGGGAGAGAGAGGCCGCCTGCCAGAAATACATTATGAGCCTGATTGCTCGGATCCATGGTCGTGCGACCGAGAGCGGAAACGGTCGGGCTACTGGTCGCCGAGAGCGGGTTGTCGAACATGATATTATCGATGCCCTGGTCGAAGATCGAGGCGGCGTAGCCGAGACCAACGTTCCACCCTGGCCTCGCATACTCGGTCTTGACCTCAACCTGGTGAGTCCGATCAAAGCGGGGGGCCGGAAGCTCGACCACATTGCCGCCAGGACTACCGAAGCCCGCGCCAAAGGGGATCGTTCCGTCCTTTTCCGTATAGGTATAACGGACCTTCATATCCAGCGATTCGCTCAAGGCATACTTCAAGCCGAATCCGCCATTCCTCGTCAAAAAATTGAGATTAACCGGTACGGCATTGGCCAGGAAGCCCGCCAATACAGAGGCCTTTGTGGCCGCAGGGGCGGCCTGGACCGTCGATGCAACCCCAGGCGGCAGGGTCAGACGCGCGGCGCTGTCTTCGATTGTTGTCGTGAACAGGGTCCGTCCCGTCGTGCTCAGCAAATGCGGGATCTGATCCCAGAAGATCTCCAACTCATAGTCGCCGTACGTTCCCGCCCGGAAGAGATAGCGCTGGTCTTTCTTGAGAGGCTTGACGGCGGAGAACTCGATGTACCGCCTCTGATCTTTCGTCTCAAGCGAGACGCGAGCATGGTCAAGGAAGGGGTTCTCATCGAGAATCCGGTACTCTTGAAATTTGGCCGAGCTCCGATTGCCGTCGACCTGCCGGTAGCCGCCCTCGACATCCACTCCCGTTACGTTGAGGCTGAACGGCAGCCGGTCATTAAGCCAGCTCGCCCATGAAGGCAGGGTCTCCTGTGGCGGACCCTGTTCAGCGTAACCTGACGCGACGGTCGCCAGCAATAGAGCGACAGCAAGCGGCAGCGCTTGACCAATCCGTCTTTTCCCAAGCAATGCGCCCATGGCCCACCTCCTCCGCTTGATCTCGATCGGCGCCTCAGTTCAGGAAGGCAAACCCTGAGGGATGGTTTGACCCATGGATCTTCTGGTGGCAGTTGATGCAGCCCCGGTTGATGACGAACCTGCTTCCGGTCCTTGGATCGTATGGACTCGTCGGGTGCCGTGTCTCAATGTGGCATTGCTGACAGAGGCGGGGTACCCTGCTCTTCAGGAGCCTTTCATTGGTGGAACCGTGCGGCTCGTGGCAGTTCGTACAGCTCTCGACGACGGGCGCATGCTCCCACAGGAACGGCCCCCGTTTCTCGGCATGGCACTTGTAGCAGTTCTCATTGATAGAGTCTTCGCGGAGCATCGCCTGCGTCGCAGTCCCATGAGGGTTGTGGCAGTCGCTGCAACTCATCTTTCCCTCGCGCAGCGGCATGTGGGAACTGCGCTGGAGCTGGGCCCGTCGGGTCTGGTGACACTGTGAACAGACCTCGATCGCGGTCGGCTTTGCCAGGTTGTATCGGTCGGATATCGACTCCATCACCTTATGGCAGGATACGCACGCCACTCCCCGTGTTTCATGGGTGCTTCCTTGCCAGAAGGTGTGTTCGCCCTTTTCGTGGCAGCCGTTCACACAGGTGGCATTCTGTGCTTCGACCGGCTCGGCCCCCTTCTTGAAGGTCATCAACGTCTCTAACGCGCCGCCCTCCGCAGCCACGTGCGGGCCCCCTGGACCATGACACGACTCGCAGTCTCGCTGTTCTTGGGGAGTGCGCGGGTTCACAGACATGATCCGCCCCATCCTCGTCTTGTGGAAGCGCTGGGCCGACTCCTCATGGCACGTCAGACAGGACTCCCGGCCCACGTACTTGGCGTTCGGGGAGGGACCGGTCCACTGAGGCCGAGGCGCATTGGTGCTTGCAGCGGATGCCGCTTGGGCATGAAGAGTTGCAGAGTCGGATGGCGGCAGACTGAATCGACTGCAGGCCCATCCAATAAGGAGAGCAACAACCAACAGGGGCAACAGGGCGACGACAGCGTCACGTTTCTTCATCTTTGAGCCCTTTCAGGTATGGATCGCGAACGGAAACGCGACTCTGAATTCGAGTGGCTAACGGACTATATGATTGCTTGCATGGAATGTCAAGTATTTACCTATTCAGTACATGTCGAAACCGCCGCGAACTTCTGACTCGGCTAACCTTCGCGAGACTGATCCGGAAGATGTCGTCATCGTAATGCAACATCTTCAACTTGGTATGGCATCAGGAGACCTCAAAATACTCTACGATGATCTGACTGACCTTCTGATAATGTGCGTCCGCACTTAGGAGCCGACACCCGTACTGCATGGCACTGGCCGCGATCCAGATGTCGTTAGTGGGTATAGGGGTACCTGCCTTCCAGAGCGCATTGAGTATCAGCGCGTACCTCTCGGCGGTCTCCTCATTGATATCCACGATACTCACCCGCGGTGATGCCAGGAACTGATGCAGCTCCAATTGGTTCTTTTTTCTGTGCTTTCCTCGGACAAAACCCGCGAGCAGTTCGCCCACAATGACGGCATTAAGATAGATCTCGTCGGCTTGCTGGAGAGCATGCGTGAGTTCCGGATGGCCTCGCATGAACGCCGAGTAGGCCGATGTATCCACCATCGCCCGCATCATCGCCGCCATAGTTCCGGATCAATTGCACGCTGCCTGGTCAGGGCTCTGTTGAAGGCGGCAGCCTCCTCACGCGTCCACGTCCCGGCCAGCGCATCCAGATCGTGGTATAGGGTCATCTCACCTTTCTTTCCTCGAACCCCTACGCTGTTCTCCAACAGACCGATGACGACCCTGTTGATGCTCGCGTGCTGCTTGTCGGCCTTCTGGCGGATAATCCGGGTAAGCTCGGGTGGAAGATTTCGCAGTGTGATCGCCTTCATTAGCGCCTCCTATGACGTTGCAGATAATGCATCATTATGATGCAATTCTAGCATCGTCTGCAAGGCGAGGTCAAGATTCCTAAAAACCCGACTCGAATGGCGCCTCTTCCCCCAATAGTCCTCTCTGGTTCGCGGGAAACCCCGTGGAGGAGCTGGATCGTGACGTCCAAGTCGCTCCGAGCTGGCTGCACAATGGGGTGAGACAACGCCGATCAAGCGCCGTGGTTGTCTCAAGCCGTATTTATTAATTACGTCTGGCATAAGTAATGGAAAGCGAACTAGATACCTATCCGTTCGGCCTGAGCTTGTCGAGGGCTGATCCGCCCATAGTTCGACGGGCTTACCACGAACGGAACGAAGCCATCCGCAGTCTACATTACTTATGCAAAGCTCAATAGATCGGTCGGTTTGTCTTGCTCGCAATAGGCTTTGACGGTTGCGGTAATTCTCCGGCGTTTCCAATGGCTTGTCAAGATTTTCAATCGCGAAATATCGCTTGTCGCATCGGACGGGTTCGCCTATGATGAAGGCGAGATTGTTGACGTATATCAGCCAACCGACGGAGGAATGCGCTGACGTGAAATCTCACGCAATAGTCGCCGATCTGAACCCGCGACAAGCGGAGGCGGTCCTGCACACCGAAGGGCCGCTCCTGGTGCTGGCGGGCGCCGGATCGGGGAAGACCCGGGTCATCACCCGGCGGATCGCCTACCTGATCGGCCACTGCGGGGTTCCGCCCTGGAATATCCTGGCGGTCACGTTCACCAACAAGGCCGCCGGTGAGATGAAACGGCGGGTGGCGGATCTATTGGGACAAGGCTGCTCTGAGCCTGGTCCAAGGGATGACGGCAGCGTCTGGGTCGGGACATTTCATTCTACCTGCGTTCGGATTCTGCGAAAGCATGGCGCGGCGCTGGGCATCAAGAGCTCGTTCGTCATTTACGACGACGGCGATCAGTTGAGCCTCATGCGGGACTGCCTGCGAGCGCAGGGCCTATCCGAGCGCTCCCTGAACCCTCGCGCAGTCCTTTCCCGCATCAGTCGCGCGAAGAATGAACTGCTCTCTGCCGAGGAGTATGTGTTGCAGGCTAACGACCGGATGGAGGAGCGGACCGCCAAACTGTACATCCTGTATCAGGAGCGGCTGGATAGCCTGCAGGCGCTCGACTTCGATGATCTGCTCATGGCGACGGTGCGCCTCTTCGAGCAACATCCCGAGGTGCTGGCGGCCTACCAGGACCTCTGGCGCTACATTCTGGTGGACGAGTACCAGGATACGAACCACGCCCAGTATCGCCTCATCCATCTGCTGGCAAGCCGATACGGGAACCTCTGCGTGGTGGGTGACGACGACCAGTCGATCTATCGATGGCGCGGCGCCGACCTGAACAATATCCTGGACTTCGAACGGGATCATCCTGGCTGCGCCGTGATCCGGCTGGAACAGAATTATCGATCGACCCCGCAGATCCTCCAGGGGGCCGGGGGGGTGGTAGCTCACAATTACGGTCGGAAGGGGAAGAGCCTGTGGACCGAGAACGAGGTCGGCGATCCGATCGTGCTCTACCGGGCCCTTGATGAAACCGATGAGGCCCTCTTTGCCGTGAGAACGATCCAGAGTCGAGTGGCCGATGATGGGACAGGGTACGACGACTACGCGATCTTCTACCGGACGAACGCGCAGTCCCGGGTCCTGGAGGAGGCGCTGCGGCAGGCCCTGATCCCGTATGTCATTGTGGGTGGACTCCGCTTTTATGAACGGAAGGAGATCAAGGATCTGTTGGCCTATTTGCGCTGGGTGATCAATCCCGCCGACAGCATCAGCTTCAAGCGGCTTGTGAATGCGCCGGCGCGTGGGATCGGACCGGCCACGATCGCCAAGCTCGAACTGTTGGCGATGCAAGAGAAGGCCACGATCTGGGAGGCGTGCCAGCGCGCGGTACAGGAGAGGCTGCTCAATACCAAGCAGCAGGCGGCCATGGAACGATTGCTGCACCTCATTGAAGAGGTAAGGGCACAATCCGCCGTTGTCCCGATTCCGGACCTGATCGGAGAGCTGATTACCGGGTCCGGGTATGCTGAGGAGTTGGAACACGAGCGGACACCGGAGGCCGAGAGCCGCCTGGAAAACCTGAAGGAGCTCGTGACCGCGGCCCAGGAGTTTGCGGAGCGCAACGTGGACGGAGGGCTGGCGGCGTTCCTCGACTCCGTCGCCCTGATCAGTGACCTCGACGAGTACGCCGAAGGCCGAGGCGCGGTGACGCTCATGACGCTCCATACGGCCAAGGGTCTGGAGTTTGACACCGTCTTCATGGTCGGGTTGGAGGAAGGGATCTTCCCGCACGCCTTTGCCATGCCCGACGAGCGGGAGTTGGAGGAGGAACGACGGCTTTGTTACGTCGGCATGACCAGGGCCAGGCAGCGGCTCTATCTGGCGTCGGCGCGGCAGCGACGGGTCTACGGCAACCGGAGTTTTAACCTGCCGTCACGGTTCCTGGATGAAATTCCGCCCGAGGTCCTGCAGGTCCGCGATCCGTGGGCATCCGAGGCTATGGGCCTCTCGCCCCGCACCGTTCCCGAACGTCAAGAGGACGAGCCCTTTGTCGACCGCCTGTATCCCGGCGCCCGCATCCGGCATCCCGACTTCGGCATCGGGATCATCCGGGAACGGAGCGGCAGCGGGGACGATCTGAAGGTGGTCGTGAGGTTCAATCGCGCCGGTGAAAAGAAACTGATGGTCAAGTATGCGCAACTGGAGCAAGCCTAGGTGAATTCGACCATGGTTGAGGCACCATCAGTAGAAGCTGGCAGTCACCCTGCCGGTCACCGGTGGACGGACCCGGCAACGCTCGATTCCGGGATCAGGGCGCTGGTCATCTCCAGCGTGGGCCTATTGGCGACCTGCATCATCCAGCTTGGAGTCGTATGGGTTGGGCAAAGTGCGGCGCTCCTTGCCGATGCCCTCCACAATCTGGTCGATGTCTTTACCTCGATTCCACTCTGGATCGCATTCGTCCTTTCTCGCCGTCTGGCAACTCGACGGTTTACGTACGGTTATGCCCGCGCAGAGGACGTCGCCGGCGTGACCATCATCCTCTTTATCGTGGCCAGTGCGATTCTTGCGGGCTATGCCGCGCTGTACAAGTGGTCGAGCGGGGCGCCAACGACTCACCTTGGACTCGGGATGGGCGCAGCGCTGGCCGGAGCTATCGGTAATGAGCTGGTTGCCGTGTATAAGATTCGGGTAGGGAAGGCGATCGGCAGCGTGGCGTTAGTCGCTGATGGCCAGCACTCCCGCGCCGATGCGCTGACCTCTGTCGGGGCTTTCTTTGGCATCCTCGGGGTGTTTTGGGGGTTTCCCTGGGCCGACCCGCTCATGGGCCTCCTGATCAGCGTAGCCATCCTGTATATCGCCTGGGAGGCCGGCCGTGAGGTGTTGGCGCGCATCATGGATGCCATCGAGCCGGAGACGGTCAACCAGATCGAGCAGATAACCGGCGCCGTCGCCGGCGTGCACCGGGTCGATGAGGTGCGAGCCCGCTGGATCGGACACCAGGTGATGATCGAGCTGTCGATTGAAGTCAGCCCGCGCTTGACCGTTGCCAAAGGACACCAGATCGCCGAAACGGTGCGGCACGAGCTATTCCATCACATCCCGCGGCTGGGCGACGCCCTCGTGCACGTCAACCCCGCATGGGAAGGAATGGATCCGTACCACGCGCTGACGGCCGACCACACACCGGATTCCCGGACACCCTCCACAGCGAAAAGGAACACGCCATGAAGATCACGCTTAAAGAGGTCGAGCATGTGGCCCGGCTGGCCCGCTTGGAGCTGACCGCGGAAGAGAAGGAGCGGATGCGGGCTCAGCTCGACTCGATCCTGAGCTACATCGATAAGCTCAATGAGCTGGATACGTCGGCCGTCGAGCCGACCTCCCATGTCCTGCCGATGACGAACGTCTTCCGCAAGGATGAGGTCACGCCTTCAGTTGCTCAGGAGGCAGCCCTGGCGAATGCACCGGATCGCCACGATCTCTTCTTCCGGGTTCCGAGAATCCTGGAGGAGTAGGCCGTGGACCTCGCCCGACTCACCATCCACGAGATGCAGGAACTGCTCACGAGGCGCGAGGTCAGCGCGACGGAGCTTGTCCGTTCGGTGCTCGATCGGATCAGACGTCTCGATGGACAGGTTGAGGCGTATACTACCCTGACCGAGGAGACGGCCCTGAAGCAGGCCGAGGCCGTCGATCGGTTGCGCGCCGCCGGCACACCGCTTCCGCCGTTAGCCGGCATCCCGCTGGCGATCAAGGATGTCATCTGCACGCAAGGGGTGCGGACCACCTGCGCCTCAAAGATTCTGGCACCGTACGTGCCGCCTTACGATGCCACAGTCATCCGGCGGCTGAAGGCGCAAGAAGCGATCTTACTGGGGAAGACGAACATGGACGAGTTCGCCATGGGCTCCTCGACGGAGAACTCGGCCTTCTTCCAGACGCGCAATCCCTGGGCGCTCGACTATGTCCCCGGCGGCTCATCGGGCGGCTCTGCCGCCGCCGTGGCGGCGGACCTGTGCGCCGCTGCGCTCGGCAGCGATACAGGAGGCTCGATCCGGCAGCCGGCAAGTTTCTGCGGTATCGCGGGTTTGAAGCCGACCTACGGCCGGGTCTCCCGATACGGTCTGGTCGCCTTCGCCTCATCTCTCGACCAGATCGGGCCCTTCACGAAAGATATTCGCGATGGCGCCATCATGCTGCACGCCATCGCGGGACACGACCCCCACGATTCGACCTCGGCGGACCTGCCGGTTCCCGATTACTGCGCCGCGCTGACCGGAGACGTTCAGAAGGTGCGTATCGGGATTCCTGACGAGTATTTCGTCGAGGGAATGGACCCGGAGGTCGAGGCCGCGATCTGGACGGCGATCCGGACGCTGGAGGAGCTGGGCGGAAAGCAGGAAAAGGTCTCGCTCCCACACACCCCGTATGCTATCGCGACCTACTACCTGGTAGCGACCGCCGAGGCCAGCAGCAATCTGGCCCGCTACGACGGGGTCAAATACGGCTATCGGACCTCGAAGCCGGCCGACCTGCTGGAGATGTATCAGCGCAGCCGGCGGGAGGGATTCGGGCCGGAGGTCAAGCGCCGGATTATGCTGGGGACCTATGCGCTGTCGGCCGGCTACTATGATGCCTACTACCTCAAGGCCCAGAAGGTCCGGACGCTGATCCGCCGTGACTTTGAGCGGGCCTTCGAAACGTGCGAGGTGATCGCGACCCCCACCTCGCCGACGCCGCCGTTCAAGTTCGGCGAGAAGATGGACGATCCGCTCCAAATGTACCTCTCGGACATCTTCACGATCTCGGTCAATCTGGCAGGTCTGCCCGGCATCTCGATTCCGTGCGGGTTCACTAAGGCGGGACTGCCGATTGGCCTGCAACTGATCGGCAAGCCATTCGATGAGGCAACGATCCTGAAGGTGGCACACGCTTATGAGCAGGCAACCGACTGGCATCGCCGCACACCTCTCGCGTGAGATAATGCGAACGGCGGCAGGCCGACTCCTCATACTGCTGCTCCTGGCGGTCAGTCTGCTGCCGTACCAGGCATCGGCCGAGAACAAAGATCTGGTCATCCTCAAATCGGAGCGCTGGATCGACACCATGAAGGGTACAATCAAAAATATGAGCGCCGATCGAGCTGAAGAGGTCGTTATTGTCGTCCGGTTCTTTGACGGGACAGCTACTCCCGCACGGCCGCACAGGCGGAAGCATACCACCCGGCAGGAATTGGGCCGGCAGACAGTCACACTCCCTCCGCTTGATTCCGGCCAGGAAGCGCCCTTCGAGGTTGAGATCGCCGAGAAGCACCGTACGGCCACGTCATTCAAGTTCGAGCCCCACGCCATCTGGCGCGCGATGAGTCGGGCCCGTTCCGGAGGGCGCTAGCCGGATGTTCTACTTCGCCTACGGTTCGAACATGGAGCGGTTCCAGCTCAAGCGGCTTTGCCCGAAGGCGAAGTTTGTCGCAGCGACAGTCCTCGCAGACTACGAGCTGAGCTTCTTCGGGAACTCCCCAATGTTGGGCGGCGGCATCGCGAATATCCGAGAGCGGCCCGGAAAAACGGTCGAAGGCGTGGTGTGGGAGATCAACGAGACGGAACAAAAAGCATTGGATGAGTACGAAGGCTACCCCGCTCTCTACCTCCGTAAGGAGATCAAAGTACGGAGCCGCGCCGGCAAGGTGATCACGGCGTGTGCGTACGTCATGCCGAATCCCGGCCGTGAGATGCCCCCTTCAAAGCGGTATAAGCAGTTGCTGATCAGCGGCGCCGAGGAGCACGGCTTGTCCGATGAGTACATTGACTTTCTCGAGTCCATCCGGCCTCTGACGTAACGACGAAGGAGCGGCCATTGTCCACAACAGTCACCTATGAGGCGGTTATCGGGCTGGAGGTGCATGCCCAACTCCTGACCAGATCCAAGATCTTCTGCGGCTGCAGCGCCGCCTTCGGCGCCCCGCCAAACAGCCAGACCTGTCCCGTCTGCCTGGGGATGCCTGGCGCACTACCGGTCCTGAACAGACGAGCGGTAGAGTTCGCCATCAAGACCGCGCTCGCCCTGGGGTGCGACATCACTCCCGTGTGCCGCTTCCACCGCAAGAATTACTTCTACCCCGACATGCCGAAAAACTACCAGATCTCGCAGTACGAGCTTCCGCTCGCCTGGCGAGGGTCCATCGAAGTCCCCGCCGATGGAACGACCAGGCGCGTCCGTATCCATCGCCTCCATCTCGAAGAGGACGTCGGCAAGCTGCTGCATGCGGGTACGCTCCAGGCGGCAGACTACAGCCTGGTGGACTTTAACCGCAGCGGCGTGCCGTTGATGGAGATCGTCAGCGAGCCCGACATCCGCACCCCGGAGGAGGCCGCCGAATATCTCCGCCAGCTTCGGGCAATCCTCGTCTACCTGAAAGTCTGCGACGGCAACATGGAGGAAGGCAGCCTGCGTTGTGACGCCAATGTTTCCCTGCGGCGCGCCGGAAGCGAGGAGTTGGGAGTCAAGGCTGAGGTGAAGAATATGAACTCCTTTAAGAGTGTTCAGAAGGCCTTAGCCTATGAGATCCAGCGACAGACACAGGTCCTTGAAAAAGGGGGAAAGATCGTCCAGGAGACACGGTTGTGGGACGCCGACCAGGAGCTGACCTTGCCGATGCGAAGCAAGGAGTACGCTCATGACTACCGTTACTTCCCGGAACCGGACCTGGTCCCCCTGGCCATCTCACAGAAGTGGATCGACGAGATCCGCGCGACCCTGCCAGAACTCCCGCAGCAGCGCCGCGCTCGGTTTGCCAGAGAGTACGGGATCCCGGACTATGATGTTGCGGTCCTCACGACATCCAGGCCGCTTGCCGACTACTACGAGAAGGTCGCGAAGAGCTGCCAGGAGCCGAAGCTCGCCAGTAACTGGGTGATGGTCGAACTCTTGGGCCATTTGAACAAGGATGGCCGGGAGATTGCCGACAGCCCGATCCCGCCGGCCGAGTTAGCTGCGCTCCTTGGGCTACTGAAAGGCGGGAGTATCAGCGGCAAGATCGCCAAAACAGTCTTTGAACAGATGTATCTCACCGGGAAATCGGCCGAGCTGATCGTGAAGGAGCAGGGGCTGATCCAGATCTCCGACCAGGACGCGCTGCTCCAGATTGTTGAGGAGGTGCTTGCCAAACATCCCGGGCCGGTCGCCGACTACCGGAAAGGGAAAGTACAAAGTCTCACCTTTCTGGTCGGCATGGTGATGAAGTCCAGTCGCGGCAAGGCCAATCCACAGGTGGTGGGCGAGCTGCTTCTCACGCGACTCAAGGGAGAGGAGCCCGGAGGGGGCGGGTAAGGTGACGGGACGCGGGCGGCGTTGGCTCCTCGGGTTACTCCTGGTCTTGGGTGGGCTCGTCATCGTGCTCCTCGCCGGCCCGCTTCTGCTGGACCAGGAGCGGTACCGAGGGATCCTCACCAGTCGAGCCAGCCAACTGCTGAACCGCAAAGTCACCGCAAGCAGTCTGCGAGTCCACCTTCTGCCGTCGCCCGGGGTAACCATCCGCGACCTGCTTATTACTGATCGCGCCCCATGGTCTGGACCGTTCTTGGAGGCGGAGCGACTTGATCTGGCGCTCAAGCTGCTGCCGCTCCTCAAGGGCGAACTCCAGGTCAGGAACGTCCGCATTGACCGACCACGTATCAGGTTGGCCGGGGGGCCGGATGGGTGGAACCTCGCCGACTTGATTCGGCCAACCGCGCGAGAGGCCGCCGTCGAACCGCGCCATACTGAAGGTACGCGAGTGGCCAGAGGGCAGCCTGCCCTGCCGGTCCTGGTGGCAGGGGCCCTGGCCATCCGTCAGGGGGCCCTCGTTCTCGATAACCCTCTCTACCCTTATGGACCGGTCAGGCTGGAGTTGAAGGATGTGAACGTGGACATCCCGGCGCCACTTCCCCGCAGTCCTGTCCGCATTCATGCCAGTGGGCCCCTGCCTGGCGGCGCATCCGGCTCGTTTGACCTGACTGGGAGCATACAACCCTACGAAGGAGATCACCCGTCGGTTGAGGTGGAGCTTCACGCGAGGGGACTCGAGGTCGCGCAACTGGCTTCGTCATTCGGCGC
>JAGWRQ010000156.1 GCA_028869615.1 Candidatus Methylomirabilota bacterium
GGGATCGTCTGTCCGGGTAAGTGCACGATGAGCAGCTACTTCAGCTCCAACCGATGGCTCGATCACGAGGGGAAGGATTATTTCTACGGCAGCGCCAACCGGGGCGGGGATTGCTTGCGAGTCTGCCAGGTCGGGTGGAGCGCGACGGCTGATGAACGAGAGCTCGACGGGTTGACCGGCCTGAAAGGCAATCCGAAGCTCTGGCTGCAAGAGCTGTCAGACTACGTTCAGGCGGGCGTAGACTATTTCAAGGTGCCGGGGAGGGATCGGTCTGATGACCTAGTTCGAGATATCGTTCGCTTCTACCGGAAAGTCGTGGACGATTTGGAGACCTTTCCAGCCGACGAGGTGACGACACATTACGCGCCTGAGTTGGAGGAGCTCAAGAAGCGGTGGGCGAGCGAGCGGCGGAGGCGGGACGATCGCCTCGTTGCGCGGGCGAAGGCATGACGTCGATGATTCTTGGTACACGCACTCCTACACAGACGGTCAAACTGCTGGCCCCCGGAGGAACCCAGCGGATGGCCTTTGCGGCGTTGGCCGAGGGGGCGGATGGCGTCTATGTGGGGGCACGCGGGTGGAGTCGGCGACCGTCACAGATGGACCTGACAGATGAGGAGATCAAAGAGCTTAGCGAATCCGCTACCGCCATGGGTCGGGAGGTCAAAGTGGCCCTCAATGCCATGCCCGGTCCCACCGAGATGCCGCGCCTGATGCAGAAGGTAGAAACGTATGCCGGGTGGGGCGTGTCCGGGTTCGTCCTTTCTGATCCTGGGTGCATCCTGACCGTCCGTCGCCATTTCCCGACCATCGATATCCATGTCAGTATCGGGAGCGCCGTGACCAACCGTGAGGATATTCGGTTTTACAAGGCACTCGGAGGAAGTTGCATCATCTTGCCGTACCGACTTCAGCCTGATGAAGTGAAAGCGATCAAGGCGGAGGTCGGGATGAACGTGGAGATCTTTCTCTTTCAGCCGATGCCGCTGGGGATCGTCTGTCCCGGTAAATGCATTATGAGCAGCTACCTGGTCTATAAAGAGTGGTCGGATGAGGAAGACGATGCACTGAGCGGCACCGCCAATCGCGGCGCACGGGGCTGCGCACGGGTCTGCCAGGCGGGGTGGGAGGTGGCGGCGACTGATGGGGAGCTCTCCGGCAAAAGCACACTGCGAAGCGATCCCTTTCTCCAATTATGGGAGCTGCCGGGCTTTGTCGAGGCGGGGGTCGATTATCTCAAGCTCCAGGGCCGAGAGCGGTCAGAAGAGTTGATGCGGGATATCACGGGATTCTACCGGAGGCTGATTGACGCGATCCTGGCATCCGGAGCCGAGCTGTCGCTGCAGCGATATATTCCCGAATGGCAAGAGTTAAGAAAGCGGTGGACGATGGAGCGCACCAGGCGGGTAGGTCTGCTGCTGGGAAGCGTCAGGGGCCCTCAGTGAGAAATAGAAAAAGGAGCGCATCGAGATGACGACAGCCGTGACTGACGATACAATCGCGCTACCGGTCCTGAGGGCGGCCTTCGAGCCGACCGGGAGCCCTCGCTGGTTCGTGTACGCGATGAAGAAGTTGGAACTTGATCGCAAGCACGGTTTTGATCTGCAGATCACCCTTGTTCGCGATCAGATCACCGGCGCGTTTCAATCGTTTGAGGTAGCCCTCAAAGAGGGGACCGTCGATCTCATCGATATCGATTGGATTGCGATCGGCCGCCACCGGGCAAACGGCCTCCCCCTGACAGCCTTCTTCCCCTATGGACGGATCGCGGGCGGGCTCGTGGTTCCTTCCGACTCGTCGATCAGCGGGCTGCAAGACTTGCGCGGGAAGCGCGTCGGGGTAGTCCGGCTTCGCGACAAGAACTGGATCATCTTGAGGGCGGCGTGCATGAAGCGGTACGGCTTTGACCCGCAGCAGGAAGCGACGGTGGTCGAGGCGCTTTCGAAAGGGACCCTGGCCGAGATGCTCAAGGGGGGACAGGTCGATGCCGCGCTGCAATGGTGGCAGTTGATCCCGCCCCTGGTGGCGACGGGGGCGCACCGACAGGTCGCGGATGTGCTCGACCTGATTGCAGACCTCGGGATCACGGGTCCGGTACCGATCACCCTCTTCACCGTGAGTGATGAGTTCGCAAAGCGCAACGCCGACCTGCTGCGCGGCTTCATCCGCGCCTTCTGTGAAACGGCTGAGTACATGCAGAAGAATGATGAGATCTGGGTTGAGGTGGGCGAGCAGGTCATGGGCGGGATCGATCCCAGGATTCTCACGATCCTACGCGATAGCTGGCGGCGACGGGTGATGACCGATTGGGATGCATCAACCATCCGGCAGATTGAACGCCTCTTTGGCGAACTCCTGAAGGTGGGCGGCGGCGCGCTTCTCGGCATCGACCGGTTGCCTCCAGGAACCTTTGCTGCGGAGTTTGTAGAGTAACAGCCCATAAGGCGCTGCCGCACTACGCCACACGAAAACCCTCTCAATCCCCCTTTTTGAAAAGGGGGTCAGGGGAGTTTGTCTGAAGCTGACAGCTGAGTGCTGACTGCTGAACGCTATTTTCTGAGGAAGGAAAAGCATCATGGTGAAGTTGTTGGCTCCCGGGGGCACACAGGCGATGGCCTTCGCCGTGTTGGAGGCCGGCGCGGATGCCGTCTATGTGGGTCCAGCGGGCTGGAGTCGGAGACCCCCTGAGGACGAACTCCACGATGAGGAGATCCGGGAGATCAACGAGTTCGCACGGAGCAGGGGGCAGGAGGTCAAGGTCGCGCTGAACAGCCTGCCCGGTCCGCAGGAAATCCCTCTTTTCTTCAAAAAGATCGAGAAGTACATCGACTGGGGTCTGTCAAGTTTCATCCTCAACGATATCGGGTGCATCAGGCAACTTCACCGGCGCTTCCCCGATGTGAACATCCATGCCAGCGTGACGTGTGCCGTTTGCAATCGCGAGGACCTGCGATTCTACCAGGAGATCGGCGCCGACTTTGTCATTCTCTCCTATCGATGGGGCGTAGAGGTCGACCAGATCCGCGCGATCAAGGCGGAGGTGCCGGTCGGCATCGAGGTCTTCCTCTTTACGTCGCTTCAGGAGGGGATTATCTGCCCGGGCCGGTGCACGATGAGCAGCTACCTCCGCTTCGAGCGATGGGTGGACTCCGAGGGGAAAGATCATTGCTTTGGCAGCTCCAATCGCGGGGGGAGCTGCTATCGGGTCTGCCAGGCCGGATGGGATCTCGACCGCACGAATGGGTCTCCTGCGAAGCGGTTGGGCCTCAAAAGCAGCCCGTCACTCATTCTCCACGAACTGCCGGCCTACGTCGAGGCAGGCGTTGATTACCTGAAGATCCCAGGGCGGGAGCACCCGGATGAGGTAATGCGGGATATCACCAGGTTTTACCGGAAGGTGCTCGACGAGGTCGTCGCTTCCCCAGCCCCTGCGGAGGTAGAACACTTTGTTCCGGAATGGGAGCAGTTAAAGTACAGATGGAAAGTCGAGCGGGTCCAGCGCGACCGCTTTCGTATCTGGCGGGCCGGGCAGTCAGCTGCCTGAGGAGAAATGGCGGGGAGATTCGACATCATCGATCTTCAGGATATCCGGGAGGGCGATCTGGCCCGTGTCGGGCGCAAGGCGCTGCATCTGGGTATGATGATGCGGGCCGGCTTCACGGTGCCAAGAGGGTTTGTCATCCCCACCGACGCCTGCGAAGCGGCGATACGATCTTCCAGTCAACAGATCGAACTCGATCAACCGCTGCAGGCGGCGATTATCGCGGCCTATCGGGCGAGAGGATTTCAGCGAGTGGCCGTGCGAAGCTCGGCAACCCTGGAAGACCTCGGTCATGCCAGCTTCGCCGGCATCTACATGACGCGCGTCAATGTCACCTCCGAAGTGGATCTGATCCAAGCCGTTGTGGAGTGCCTCCGCTCTCTGCAGGCGCCGCGTACTGCCTTGTACAAGCGGCAGGTGGGCCTGAAGGAGAACGGCTGCGGGCCTGGCATGGCTGTCCTTGTGCAAGAGATGGTAGATGCGGAGGTCTCTGGCGTGCTCTATACGCTCAACCCGGTCACCTTCAGCCGAGACGAGTGCGTGGTCAACTCGGTATTCGGTCTGGGTGAGCCGTTGGTGTCGGGCCAGGTGCCGGGAGATACGTTTCGTGTGAATCGGGAGGGTCGGGTGCTGGAGGCGCGCATCGGCGAAAAGGGCGCAACCCTTGCGCCGGCCCAACTCCACGGCCTTGTTGATGTCGGGATCGCCCTGGAGGCGCTCTTCGGTCATCCCCAGGATATCGAGTTTGCCATCGCCCGGCGGCAGATCCACATCTTGCAGAGTCGACCCATCTCGGCTACGAGCGACTCGCTTGAATACAAAGCTGAACGGTACCGACAGACGGAGATCGACCGGCTTCATCGCCGGATCGCCGACTTACGACAAAAAGGAAAGCTCAACGGCGGCGAGGCGGTCTATAGCGACGGCAACATCGCCGAGATCCTGCCCACACCGACGCCCATGAGCTTCGGGATCTTCACATCGATCTTCAGCAACGAGGGCGGCATCCAACTTGGCCGCCGCCGGCTTGGGTATACGCTCGGTGACGAGACCTCCGAAGGTCTGTTCGAGCTCATCTGTGGCCACCCCTACTTCAACCTTGAACTGGACGCGAAGACGTTCCGGGCCGGCTTTCCCCTCGATATCGCGGCATATCTGAACCGGGTCAAGGCCGAACCGCACCTGGCCAACTATCCCGAACTCGGGCTCTATCAGCAGGAGTTGACCCTTGATGAGGCC
>JAGWRQ010000157.1 GCA_028869615.1 Candidatus Methylomirabilota bacterium
GCAGGTAATCGGCAATGAATTGCGTTCGTTGGTCCATCGGTGACGTTGTCCTCCACGGCATAGGGCACCTCCTTGCGGTGCCCGTGAGTGTGGCATAACGTGTCACCCATGTCCCTGGACTAAAGTGTTACCTATGTGTCTGGACCGTACCGAAACTTCAGCCAACAAAGCTATCCAGCCGACGCATAAAAGCGCGCGGCTGATGCCGTCGTTCTCCTTTCGCCTTGCTCATGGAGCACGCGGAGCTGAGCCGGTGCCCCTTCCTTCCGCTCCGAGAGAACCAAGGGCACGAAACCGACCGTTTCGCGGCGGCTCAGCTCCGCGTTCGCCCTAAATTACAGCAAGGCTGAAGTATGATAGACTTCGAGTGGGACCCGACGAAAGCAATGGGGAATCTTCGAAAGCACGGTGTTGCTTTCAGGGAGGCGGCCACCGTCTTTCGAGACCCGCTGAGCATTACGGTGTACGACCCGGATCACTCAGAAGAGGAGGACCGGTACATCACCGTGGGGACCTCGATGGCGGGTCGATTTCTGATCGTTGCCCATACGGACCGTGGTACTCGAACCCGTATTATCAATGCACGAGAGTTAACCCGTGCGGAGCGTGAGGCTTATGAAAGCGAGATCCAAAGGCGAAAAGGCTAACGAACTTCGACCCGAATATGACCTTGGCAAGCTTCTCAAGGGCGGTATCCAAGGCAAGTACGCAGACCGGTATCAGGAAGGAACGAATCTCGTTCTGCTGACTCCCGACGTTGCAGAGGCGTTCCGGACCGACGAAGCCGTCAATGAGGCCCTTCGGTTGGTGATCCGGTTGAGGAACCTTCCAGGAGCCGGGAAGAAAACGGCAGCCAAGGCGTAAATCGTAGAAGCAAGGGCGACCGATTCGCTATCGGTCGATACCGGAGGCTCACAGATCGCAAGGTTCAGCCGCCATCCGCTTCGCCTGATCACTCGTCCGCTACGCTCTAAAGCAGCCCTTCATCCCTTCCACATATCCGGCGTCCCAAATAGCACTTGACGATGATATCAATAATGATACTATAGAAGCATGAGTAGAATAGAAGACGCGCTCTCTCATATGCGTCGGAATCCGCGGGATGTCCGATTCATTGATCTATGCAAAGTATGTGATCATTATTTTGGCGAACCTCGTCAAGGGGGGAGCAGTCATCGGATTTACAAAACTCCGTGGCAAGGCGACCCAAGGATAAATATTCAAAATGATAAGGGGACAGCCAAAGCATACCAGGTTAAACAGGTTCTTCTTGCAATAGAAAGATTGGAGGTAGATCATACCCATGAAAAAAGATAAATTCACCTACCGGGTAACATGGTCTGAAGACGACAACGAGTATGCCGGTCTCTGTGCTGAATTTCCCAGCCTTAGTTGGCTGGCAAAAACACCGGAATCAGCGTTAAAAGGCATTCGTAAAGTGGTTGACGAAGTCATGAGGGACATGCATAAGAAAGGTGAGGACATACCCAAACCAATCTCATCCCGTCATTTTAGTGGCAAATTCATGGTGCGTGTCCCTCCCCAGGTTCATCAGAAACTGGCCATCCAGGCCGCTGAGTTTGGCGTCAGTCTGAATCGGCTTGCCAGTGCAAAATTAAGTCAATAAATCAGATTCCACCCTGGGCTCGACACTGACTGGGCTTCGCCCGGTGGGTCAGCCCCGCGTTGAACGCCTATCCACGAGAGAGCGCCTGCCCTAAGAGGTAGGCAGCCGCCGCGCATGGGCTCAATGGCAAAGATCCGCTATCGGTCAGTACCGGAGGGTCACACGTCGCAAGGTTCAGTCGCCTTGCGCAGGCCTCCCCCAGGAAGGCGCCGATCCCCACCGGCACCACAGGGAGATGGAGGCCGTTCTCAATCCTGGAGAGGACCTGAAATATCCCCTCCGTGATCTGTTGGATCTGTTTTTCGGCGATGTAGGCGGCCAGGGCGTGAAGCTCTCCGGCCGTGAGATGCTTGCTGTCCTCGCAGACCACCCTGGCCAGGCGGCGGAGTGCCCCCTCTTTCGTCTTCTCGCGGCCGTCAGGAGTCGCGCAGGTGTAGTCCTCCGGTTTGAGCCTTCCTAATGCCAGATAGACGTCCGCCGAGATGGCGAAGTATTCAGCCGAAATCCGGCACATTGTCCCTCGCATGGGGATCTGAGACACGATGGCAGCAACAGGCGTACGGAGCGCGCCCGTGTAGATCAGCTCCCCGCACGCCAACCGCTCGATGTCCCGCTTGCCTTGTGCGGCGAGCTTTCCGCCAAGGATCGGAATCAGATCGGTGGTGGTGCTGCCGATATCCACCATCAGGCAGTCCGATTGCCGACTCGCCAATACCCGCGCCTCGGCGATCCAATTGGTCGCTGCAAGGGTGAGGAGATCCGCCTCCCCCCCGTCCAAGCGAACGAGTCGGCCCTCGAGATCGACGGCGTACAGCGGGATCCCAGGGGCCGCCTCTCTCACCGCGTCGATGATGTATGCCACCCCTTCGGCCCTGTCGTGGAACGCATCACAGAGCTCCCCGGTCATGGTCAACGCCATCGCATCGGCTGATCCCAGATCGCTATGGATCTCCTGCAAGAGTGGACGGAGGCCGCCGCTGTCGTTCCACAGCTCGAAATAGCGGCGAACCGTACGCCCGCTCTCGGCGCGCCCGTCAGTGAACAGAAGGCGGGCGGCCTTCACGTTCGCGCCACCGATATCCCATCCGATTACCCGGATCACTGCCGGCTCCCCAGGGCTCTCACGTCACACGAGCGCGTGGTAAACCGCGCTGACCCGACGAGTTGGATTGCGGCAGGATCCGGAAGCTTGCCTGCCACCGCGTCAAGAATCAGGGCAGCCGGATTCTGCCGGAGGACCTTTCGGACCCCGACATACGAGGTCGTGAGACGAGGGTTCACATCGATGACCACCGCGTCGTGGTCGGTCAGGACCAGATCGATGCCTACATACCCCTTGAGGCCCGGAATCGCCTGTATGACCTCCTCGGCCCGACGGAACGCCAGGGCACGGAGTGGATGATCAAATGGGACGCAGCCTCCGTGATACCTGAGCCTACTCCGTCCTCTGATCTCCTGGAGGTTTAAGGTCAGAGGGAGAGACCGGCTGCCGTCGGTGAGGAGCGAGACGCTTGCATGAACACCGTCGATGTAGGCTTGTGCGAGGAGTGTCGTGTCCGGCGCCTTCTGCCTGGCCGCCGCGATCGTCCGCTCCAATTCCGATTGTCGCCTCGCGATGAACACGCTGTGACACCCCACCCCGTCAATCGGCTTCACCACCACAGGGTAGTCAAGCCGGCGGCCTACCGACGCCGGGTCATCAGCAGGCCGAAGGCGGAGAGTCCTGGGGGTGGGGATGCCGCGCGCCTTCAGCAGTCGGTATGTCTGCATCTTATTACCGGCTGCCTTGATGCCGGCAGCGCTGGAACCTATCACTAACTTACCGCAATCCTCGACCATCGCCGTAATCGCTTCGAGTCGGCCGCCTGTCTCCGGGGCTATCAGGAACGCGGCATCCGCCTCATCGACCATCTGTCGGAAGCATTGGGAGTAGCTGTTCCTGCTGTTAACAACCTGAAGGCCTGGGCAAGTACGGAGCTGTGGGCAGTACCTCCGATCGACCTGTACTGTAAGCCGGTGCTCCTGAAGGTCAAGCAGATCGGCGAGCAGCGCCTCAAGCATCATTCGCCCTTCTGCCAGCAGCGTCGGCGGGATCGAGCTTTCACCCAACCCGCCGGCCGTGATAGATTCATGCACGACGATCTTCATGCAGTCAGGAGTGAGCAGTGAGGAGGCAGGAGCGAACCTCCAATACCCCTCACTCCTTACCCTTTACCTCTTACTGTGCTTTGGGTTACAGCTATTACAACACGTATGAAGGTCATACCCGTCATCGATATTATGCGAGGGATCGCGGTCCATGCCCGACGTGGAGAGCGGTCGGCCTATAGACCGATTCGGAGCGTGCTGCTGCACGGAGCCGATCCCGTCGCCCTCCTGCGGGCGTACCGTGAAACCCTCGGGAGCGAAGCGGTGTACATCGCCGATCTGGACGCCATCATAGGCAGCGGCGACAATCTCGCCGTCATTCAGCAGATGGCTGCCGCTGAGCCGCAGCTTGAGATGCTGGTCGATGCCGGCACTCACGACGTACTGCAGGCGCGACGCCTGCTGGATGTCGGCGTACAGAAGGTGGTCGTCGCCTCTGAGTCGCTCACGAGCCTCAGCGCGGTATCACGGCTCCTTGACGCACTGGGAGCAGAGCGGGCGCTCTTCAGTCTCGACCTCAAGGCATACGGCGTGATCTGGCGAGAACCCTCAACCGAGCCGCAGGATCCGGGCGTAGCGACCATCCGTCTGCTGTCGCTTGGATTTCGTGAGGTCATCCTCCTGAGAATGGACCGGATCGGTGCGGGCGGCGGAGCAGACGCGGAACTGCTCGGCAGGGTCACGACGGCCACGCCCGGCATCCGATTCATCGTGGGCGGCGGAATCAGCTCAGTTGCAGAGCTTATGCGCCTGCAACGCGCCGGTGCATCCGGGGTGTTGCTGGCCACCGCACTGCACAACGGCACGATCACACGAAGCGACCTCAACCGCGTGAAGGCGGCCGCTTAGAAGGCCTCTTCGTACGAGGCCTCCTGCCCAAACGATTCCTGCACGCCAACCCTGATCGTGACGACCCCTTCGCCCCCGTATCGCTTCCTGATCTCTGCCTTCAACTCCCCGCAGATATACCGGGCCAACAGTTCTGCGGTGGCGTTGTGGATCGG
>JAGWRQ010000158.1 GCA_028869615.1 Candidatus Methylomirabilota bacterium
AAGCCGCCCCGTCACCTCTTTGGCCATTCGCCAGTTAGGCTGCTTGATCCTGGTCAGGCCGAGCTGCCGCGCGATTCGCGCGACATGCGTGTCGAGGGGCACGATCAGCTTCTTTGGCGACACCTCTGTCCAGATACCGAAATCGATCTCATCGCCACGACGCACCATCCAGCGCAGGAACAGGTTGAGGCGCTTGCAGGCGCTCCCCTGAGCGGGCGAGGGAAAAAAGAAACGGATACCGGCCTTCGCTGGCAGTAGACCAGAGGGATAGGATGGCGAGACATCCAGCGACAGCATCCGCTCAACAAAGCTGGTTAAAGCCGGCTGAATATCCTCGTGGGTGGGATCATACCCTTTAAGAAAAAAGGCCTGAAATGATCCTGCTGCTGCGATCGCCTGATGGAGCAGATAACAGAGCAGCGCAAGATCGGCACCCGAATTGAAGCGGTGAACGAACTGCTGAAGCCGAGCGGCATCATGGGCAGGATCGAATCGCCGGATGAACCTGGCAGGGCTGTCGCCCATGGCTTCCAGTGCGGCCTTGGCACTGCGATGGATCTGCTTGACGTTCCCATAGGCAAGGGAGGCGGTCACAAAGGCAGCGATCTCGCGGTCGTCCGGGCGCCGATATCCGTGTGGAATGCTGAGGGCGCTGGTCGAAAGAAAAACAGGTCGGCTGTAGCGGTGGTACAGCTCATCCAGGAGTTGCTTGAGCTGCGCGTGGGAGCGCACGGCCATGGCGACGACTCACTCCTTGTCGTTCAGCTCCTTGGCCTGAAACCCGATGGCATAGGGGCAGTGGATCGGCGCTCGCTCGATGGTCCCGTTGGCCTTGTGGTATCCGGCGATCCGGATATTGTACCCGTCAATGCTGCCGGACACGCCGCCGCCCCGCACGTAGTTCCATCGCTGCTGTCTCGCCGAATCGTTAATCGCCACCACAATCGCGACGTTTCCATCCTTGAAGAACTTTCGATCGACCGAACTCAGCGTCGTGGTCGCCCGGGCGGTGCCGTACATCGGGTGCGAGTGGTAGTCGCCCACGCACTCCCAGCGCGAGGTGCTCCTGACGGCCTCCTCGACCCGCTGACTCCGCATCAGATCGACGTGCACCTCACGGAACTTCCGGTTTGCCGTCTGGTACGGGACCACGAAATCGACGAGGATACGGTCAGACGTGCTCTGGCCTAGAAGCACGCCAAAGCACTCTTTCCGGTAAACCTCGATCGTCGAGACCAACAGCCCGACAAAGGCATTCTCGCTAAGATATAGATCCATCGCTATCAATTACCATCGATACGACCTGAAGAGGATAAGCCTAGCTTCAGATGAGCGGAGGAGAAACCGGTTGGAGCCTCTCGCCGGAGAACATCGGTTCGCTTGCGCCGGGGTAACTTCATCACCCGGCAGACTCGCTAGATGCAAGATGAGGATAACCCGCCTCACGGAGAGAGGCAAGCCTAAAAAAACGGCAGCCCCCGCCTGGTCAAGAAGGCGAGGTTAGAATGAAGAGAGCCCTTTAAAACTGCAAGGATTATCTGTTTAGATACGCCTTTGTAGGAACAAACACCCCTGTGTTTCGTCCCATTCGTGCAGACACACGGGTCTGCCCCTACTAAAGGGCATTACATGGAAAGCTTGCGAGCCCGCCGACTGCTCCTCATAAAAGCTACGATCCCGGGAAGCAAGGAAAGGAGGATAACGATGGCGATGACAACCTGGATATACCTATCAATATCCGGGATGGTCTTGCCGAGGAAATAGCCGATAGAGGTCATGCTGACGACCCACCCGATCCCTCCCATCACGTTGTAGAGGGCAAATCGACCATACCGCATGTTGCCGACTCCCGCCACGACGGGCGCAAAGGTGCGAAGGATAGGCATGAACCGGGCGAGGACGATGGTGACTGGGCCATGGCGATCATAAAATGCTTGGGTGCTGATGAGATGTTTCTTATGAAAGAGGAGGGAGTCTTCTCTGGAGAAGATCCTGGGTCCGGTTCTCGCGCCAAGGAAGTAGCCGACGGCATCGCCCACGATGGCGGCCAAGCTGACAAAGAGGAACAGGCTCCACAGCTCCAGATGGCCGCTGACGGCGAATAATCCCGCGGTGACCAGCAGCGAGTCGCCCGGCAGGAAGAAGCCGACCAGGAGGCCGGTCTCCGCAAAGACAATGGCGATCAGCGCCAGGAGGCCGCCGACGCGGACCAAGCCCTCCACATCATAGATGGTGTGAAACAGACTCCAAAGCCATTCCATCTCTTTTCTCTACCGCGATCAGTCGGTGACCGCGCCCTCTGAGGCAGACGAGACTACGCGAGCGTACTTGGCCATGACGCCGCTTTTATAGCGGGGGGCGGGCGGCTTCCATGTTCGGAGTCGCCGCTTCAGTTCGGTGGTCGACAACTCTACGTCGAGGCGGCGCTTGTTGATATCGAGGAGGACGGTGTCGCCGGTACGAAGCGCGGCGATCGGTCCACCCATTGCCGCTTCTGGGGCGATGTGACCGATCATCAGGCCATGCGTGGCGCCCGAGAAGCGCCCATCCGTCATCAGGGCCACCGAGTCCAGGAGTCCCGCCCCGGCAAGCGCCCCGGTTACGCCAAGCATCTCGCGCATCCCCGGCCCGCCTTTGGGCCCCTCGTAGCGGATTACGACCACGTCGCCAGCCTTGATCTTCCCGGCCTTGACGGCGGTAAAGGCGTCCTCTTCCCGATTAAAGACCCGCGCCGGGCCGCGATGGACCATCCGCTCATGACCGGCGACCTTCGCCACGCACCCGTCCGGCGCAAGATTGCCTCTCAGGATGACCATCCCCCCGGTAGGTTTAATGGGCTGCCGGAGCGGCCAGATCACTACCTGTCCTGGGGTCTCGCGGGCAGCCCGCGCCTCCTCGCCGATTGTCTTGCCGGTGACCGTCAGCTCGTCGGCATGCAGGATGCCGGCATCCAGCAGACGTTTGGCCACCAGCGGCATACCGCCTGCCCTGTACATGTCGGGAGCGGTGAAGCGTCCCCACGGCTTCAGGTCGGCCAGGAGCGGGGTCTTCCTTGAGATTCGATCGAAATCGTCCAACGACAGCTTGACGCCGGCGACCTTGGCCACAGCGATCAAGTGGAGTACGGCGTTGGTAGATCCCCCGGTGGCCATCACCCCGGCGATGGCGTTACGAAAGGCGTTGCGAGTGAGAATCCGCTTCGGCGTGACGCCTTGCCGCAGCAGCTCCATCACCAGCTTTCCGCTTTCAAAGGCCACCTCTTCCTTCCGAGCATCCGTCGCTGGGACGCCATTCCAGCCCATCGGCGAGATACCCAGCATCTCAAAGGCGGTGGACATGGTGTTGGCGGTGAACTGGCCGCCGCAGGCGCCGGCGCCCGGGCAGGCATGGGCCTCAATGGCGCACAACTCCTCAGCCGGCATCTTGCCGACATTGAACGCGCCCACCGCCTCAAAGACATCCTGGATCGTAAGATGGCGGCCCTCGTACTCGCCGAAGGCGGTAGAGCCGCTATAGAGCATGAGGCCCGGAATATTCAGACGGGTCAGCGCCATGACCGTGCCCGGGATCGTCTTGTCGCAACCGGAGATGGCAACCAGGGCGTCAAACAGGTGTCCTCTGGCGACCAGTTCGACCGAGTCGGCCACGACCTCCCGGCTCACCAAGGACGTCTTCATTCCTTCGGTGCCCATAGAGATTCCGTCGGAGATCCCGATCGTGTTGTACTCGATCGGCGTCCCACCGGCCGCCCGGATCCCTTTTTTGACTCGCTCGGCCAACATCCGGTGGTTGATGTTGCAGGGCATGACCTCGATCCAGCAGTGGGCTACGCCGATGAGCGGTCGCGCAAGGTCCTCATCCTGGAAACCGATGGCCTTGAGCATCGCCCTTGCCGGCGCGCGGTCCGGCCCGTCCAACAGTGTCCGGCTCTTATGCCTCGGATCGAACGTCATTGCCTCCTCCTGCGGTGTATGGGTGTCGCCTGCATTCACGTCGACTTTATTGCATCCCAGTCAAATGGCGACATTATAGGAGAGAATCGCCTTTAGCACAAGCACGGGCTGGCTCGGTCAGCGCCGGAACTAGCTCCGCCAGCAGTGAGTCGGCGGCTGTCTCTCCGCTGTGAATCACGTCAGGGATGCCGACGCCGCGATAGGCGTTGCCGGCCAGCTTGAGGGTCGGCCACCGCCGAAGCGTCTCTTCAAGCGTCGCCAACCAAGCCAGGTGTCCGACCTGGTATTGAGGCATCACCCGAGGGTGACGAACTACGTGGCTCCACAAAGGCGGTGCCTGAATCGCCAACAACTCCTCCAGATCGCGGCGAACCGCGCTGAGCAGCCTCTCGTCGTCCCATGTAAACGGCTCCGGTTGCAGCGCGCCGCCCGCAAAGGCGCGCAGCAGGACGTAACCGGCCGGCGCCCGATGGGTGAACTTCACGCTGCTGAACGAGCAGGCGATGATGGTGCGTCCCTCGCAGGCCGGCACCACGAATCCGAATCCATCGAGCGGATGTCCGATCGCGTTTCTACGGTAGGCCAGATTGATCGTGACCGAAGAGGCATAGGGGATGGCCTCAAGCTGACGAGTCGGATCGCGGTCCAGGTTGCGGGTGAGCCTCGCGACCTCGAAGGCGGGGATAGCGAGAATCAGGCCATCGGCCTGCAAGCTTGTGCCATTTCCAAGTCGAATGACCCAGCCTTGCTCTGTGTGCGCGATCCCGTCAACCGCCGTACCGAGTTGCAGCGTTCCGGCCTGCAGCCTTTTTACCAGCGC
>JAGWRQ010000159.1 GCA_028869615.1 Candidatus Methylomirabilota bacterium
GCTTCGGATATTCTGATCTACAAGGCCAATCACGTACCGGTCGGCATCGATCAGGTGCCGCATTTGGAGTTGGCCAGGGAGATCGCGCGCCGCTTCAACGCGCTGTATGGGGAGGTCTTCATTGAGCCGCAGCCGCTCCTGACTGACTTTCCAAAGGTCCCCGGCACCGATGGCCGCAAGATGAGCAAGAGTTACGGGA
Organism: Candidatus Methylomirabilota bacterium; assembly: GCA_028869615.1. Classification (GTDB taxonomy): domain Bacteria; phylum Methylomirabilota; class Methylomirabilia; order Methylomirabilales; family Methylomirabilaceae; genus Methylomirabilis. The sequence continues at coordinate 200 of JAGWRQ010000159.1, forward strand.
ATGCCGTCTATCTGGCCGACTCACCCGAGCAGGTGACCGCAAAGATCAGGCCGATGGTCACGGATCCCGCCCGGGCGCGCCGGAGCGATCCCGGTAATCCCGAGGTCTGCCCGGTCTTTGACCTGCACAAGATTTTCACGCCCAAGATGGAGCGGGACACCGCGATCGACCCCGGCTGTCGAACCGCGGGGATCGGCTGCTTGGACTGCAAGGGGATGCTGCTGAAGCATATGCTCCCTGCGCTGCGGCCCATCTACGAGCGACGCCAGGAATTGGCGGCTCGCCCGGAGATCGTCCAGGAGGTCCTGGAGGACGGATGGGCCAGGGCCAAGAAGGTTGCAGGCGAGACGCTGTCAGAGGTCAAGGCCGCGATGCACATGTGACCCGGCGTTCGAGGTCCAACGTTCGACGTTGAACATCGCTTGAGGTGACGAATGGTTGATCGCTCAATTCCAGAGGGGCTGACGTTTGACGATGTGCTCCTGATCCCTGCCAAGTCTGAGGTCCTCCCGCGGGATGTCGATGTGCGGACCCGTCTGACCAGACGTCTCACGATCAACATTCCGGTTGTCAGCGCCGCGATGGACACAGTGACCGAGGCCAGGATGGCCATTGCGCTGGCCCGGGAGGGGGGGATCGGCATGATCCACCGGGCCCTCCCTCCGGATCGACAGGCCCTTGAAGTGGACAAGGTCAAGAAGTCCGAGAGCGGGATGATCGTGGACCCGATTACGATCTCACCGGACCAGAAGCTATCCGACGCCCTGGAACTGATGCAACACTATCGGATTTCCGGTGTCCCCGTCACGCAGAACGGCAAACTGGTCGGTATCCTGACCAACCGTGACATCCGCTTCGAGACCAAGCTCGATCTGAAGATTGCCCAAGTGATGACCAAAGACCGGCTCATCACGGCGCCGGTCGGCACCAGTCTGGAAGAGGCAAAGGAGATCCTGCATCGGAACCGGATCGAGAAACTGCTGGTGGTGGATGATGCGTTCAATCTCCGCGGGCTCATCACCATCAAGGACATTGAAAAAACGATCAAGTACCCGAATGCCTGCAAGGATGAGCTGGGGCGACTGCGTGTGGGCGCGGCAGTCGGCGTGAGCGATGAGACGGAGGAGCGGGTAGATGCGCTGGTCAGGGCCGGCGTCGATGTCCTGGTGGTGGATACCGCCCACGGCCACAGCAGCGGGGTGATAGAAACGGTCGCTATGATCAAGCGGCGCTACCCCGATACCGAGGTGATCGCCGGCAACATCGCCACGGCCGAAGGGGCCGAGGAGCTGATCGGGGCCGGTGCCGACGGACTGAAGGTTGGAATCGGACCCGGCTCTATCTGTACGACCCGGATGGTTGCTGGGGCAGGGGTCCCGCAGATCACGGCGATCGCGGACTGCGCGAAGATCGCCGATCGGCATGGCGTCCCGATTATTGCCGACGGCGGCATCAAGTTCTCTGGCGACATGACCAAGGCGATCGCGGCCGGGGCGCATGCCGTAATGCTTGGGGGTCTGCTGGCGGGGACCGAGGAAAGTCCGGGCGAGACGGTCATCTTTCAGGGGCGAACCTACAAAGTCTACCGGGGCATGGGTTCGCTGGGCGCCATGCAGCGAGGTGGCAGAGATCGATACCGCCAGGAGGCCGAAACGGAGGAATATAAGCTTGTTCCCGAGGGGATTGAGGGACGCGTCCCCTATAAGGGGACTCTGGCCGGCAGTATGTACCAACTGGTCGGAGGGCTACGCGCCGGTATGGGCTATTGCGGCTGCTACACCATCGAGGAGCTTCGCCAGAAAGGCCGCTTTATTCGGATCACCTCCGCAGGGCTCCGCGAGAGCCACGTGCATGACGTCATCATCACTAAAGAAGCGCCGAACTACCGGCTGGATTAAGAGCAGCTTTCAGCGGTCAGCTATCAGCTTTCAACTTGCTGCTGACGGCTGATAGCGCATGACTGTTCTTCATGGATAAGATCCTCATCCTCGATTTCGGTTCGCAGTACACGCAGTTGATCGCCCGCCGCGTTCGTGAACTGGGTGTGTACTGCGAGATCCATCCGTTTAACCTGCCGCTGGACGACATCAAGACCTTTGATCCCAAAGGGATCATTCTCTCCGGCAGTCCGGCCAGTGTCTACCAACCGGATGCGCCCCTTTGCCGCCGCGAGGTGATCGAACAGGGCGTGCCGGTCTTGGGGATCTGCTACGGGATGGGGGTTCTCGGCCATTTTTACGGCGCTGTCACGACGAAAGCGGCCCACCGGGAATATGGCCGGGCGAAGCTCATGATCAACGACAGCGCCGATCTCTTCTTCGGCCTTGAAAGTGGGCTCAGCGTCTGGATGAGCCATGGGGACAAGCTCGAGGCGATCCCCGACACGTTCCGTCGCCTCGCCCACACGGCCAATGCGCCCTTCGCCGCTATTCGCCATCGAACGCAGCCGCTCTTTGCCGTTCAGTTTCACCCGGAGGTTGCCCATACCGACAAGGGAAAGGCGATCCTTGGGAACTTCCTGTTCAGGGTCTGCGGCTGCGCCTCAGATTGGCAGATGCATTCTTTCGCCGAGATGGCTATCGATCGGATTCGGCGCCAAGTGGGGGATCAGCGGGTCCTCTGTGCCCTGAGTGGGGGGGTCGATTCTTCGGTCACCGCGCTGTTGGTTCACCAGGCCATCGGTCCGAAGCTCACCTGTGTCTTCGTGGATAATGGCCTAATTCGGAAGGGCGAAGAAGCCCAGGTTCTTCAGACCATGGGCGAGCACCTGGGTCTGCGCCTGATCTCGGTCGATGCGAGGGAGCGATTCCTGACCCGACTCAAAGGGGTCATTGACCCCGAAGAGAAACGGAAGATCATCGGAGCGGAATTCATCGCCGTCTTTGAGGAAGAATCACGGAGGCTGGGACGGTTCGATTTCCTTGCTCAGGGCACGTTATATCCGGATGTAATCGAGAGCGTGTCGGTCCAGGGGCCTTCGGTCACGATCAAGTCCCACCACAACGTAGGGGGCCTGCCGGAGCAGTTTGATTTTGAGTTGCTCGAACCGCTGCGGGAGCTGTTTAAAGATGAGGTACGAGAGCTTGGAAAGGAGCTCGGCCTGCCGGATGCCATCCTCTGGCGTCAGCCGTTCCCAGGGCCTGGCCTGGCCGTCCGGATCATCGGCGAGGTGACGCAGGCGCGGCTGGATCTACTCAGAGAGGCCGATGCCATCGTCGAGGCGGAGGTTGCAAGGGCGAAGCTGGACCGCGAGTTGTGGCAGGCGTTTGCGGTCTTACTGCCGATCAAAACGGTGGGGGTCATGGGTGACGAGCGAACCTATGAGAACGTCGTTGCCATCCGGGCCGTCACCAGCCTCGACGGGATGACGGCCGACTGGGCGCGCCTGCCGCATGACCTGCTCCAGGCGATCAGCAGCCGGATTGTAAGCGAGGTCAAAGGGGTCAACCGTGTCGTCTACGACATCTCCTCCAAGCCTCCCAGCACCATCGAGTGGGAGTAACGAGAATCATGCATCATTCTGATTTTGTTCACCTGCACGTCCACAGCCAGTACAGCCTGCTCGACGGGGCCTGCGGGCTGGAGACGCTGGTAGCTAAGGCGAAGGAGTACAAGATGCCCGCCTTGGCTGTGACCGATCACGGCAACCTCTTCGGGGCGATCGACTTTTATACCCTGGCGATGAAGGAGGGGGTAAAGCCGATCATCGGCAGCGAGGTGTACATTGCCCCCGGCAGCCGGTTTGAGAAGTCCAATCAGGACAGCAGTTACGAGGGCGCCAGCCACATCACCCTGCTGGCCAAGGACCAGGTCGGCTACCGGAATTTGATCAAGCTGGTGTCGGCCGGTTATCTCGAGGGGTTCTACTATAAGCCTCGAATCGACAGGGAGCTGTTTGCCCAACATTGTCAAGGACTGATTGCCCTCTCCGGCTGCCTCAACTGCGAGGTGGCCAAGGCATTGCTGGATGGCGACGAGGCGCGGGCAAAGGAGACCGTCAGTTGGTACATGGAGGCGCTGGGGCGCGAGAACTATTTCTTAGAGGTTCAGGACCACGGGATGGCGGAGCAAAAGACGGTTACTGAGGGAGTCCTTCGGCTCGCCAAAGCCTTCGATCTGCCGATTGTGGCCACCAACGACCTGCACTATCCCAGCAAAGAAGATGCGCGTGCTCATGAGGTCCTGCTCTGTATCCAGACCGGGAAGACGATTCAGGACAAGGATCGTTGGCGCTTTTCCACCGACCAGTTCTACTTCAAATCGGCGGTAGAGATGAAGCGAATCTTTGCCGAACTGCCGGAGGCGGTCAAGAACACTATTACCGTGGCCGAGCGATGTAACCTCCAGCTCCACTTCGGGCAGCTCCGCCTGCCCAAGTACCAGGTGCCTGAGGGATACACTCTCGAGACTTATCTGGCGCATCTGGCCTGGCAGGGGCTCCAAGCTCGATTCCCGGCTGCCAATGCTCTTGCTGAAGCGCGTCTGAAGTATGAGCTGGAGGTCATCCAGAAAACCGGCTTTGCAGGCTACTTCCTGGTGGTCTGGGACTTCATCAAGTTCGC
>JAGWRQ010000006.1 GCA_028869615.1 Candidatus Methylomirabilota bacterium
CGCGGATCGGCATGCGGATACCTGAAGGATGTGCCAAGACATTACGCTGGATGCGTATGCCATGTACAAGCAAGGGAAGAAAATTCCAGAGATCAAGGCGGCAATCGACCGAAAATATGCGAGATGAGAGGGGAGAGCGATGGCCATAGATCCCGTATGTAAGATGACAGTGGATGAGAAGCAGGTGGCGGCCACAGCCGTCTATCAAGGGGTGACCTATTATTTCTGCGCAGTCGGCTGCAAGCGTGCCTTTGAACAGTCGCCGGAGAAGTACCTTTCGAAATAGCAGTACGAAGTCCGAGGCCAGAGGGACGGAAGCAGCAGTGCGAGTTCTAAGCCGCTCGGAGGGCGTCCACGATCTTCAGGCGTGCGGCGCGTACTGCCGGTAGGAACCCGCCCAGCAGACCCATCGTGAGCGCGAACACGAGCGACTTGCCGACGATCTCCAACGTAAGGGTGAACCGGAACGCAAGCTCCGAGAACGACTGCCAATTCATCGTCGAGATCTGCACAAGTTGCATCGCCGACGCGCACGCCAGCCCCACCGCCCAGCCGACGAGTCCGAGGAAGAGCGCTTCGGCGAGGAACGCCACCAGGATCGAACTGCGCCGGAATCCGAGGACGCGCAGTGCGCCGATTTCCGACGTGCGGGTAGCGACCGCGGCATACATGGTGATCATCGCGCCGATCATCGCGCCGACCGAGAAGATGACTGACAGGGTCAGCCCAAGATAACTGATGAAGTTCGACATGACCTGCGACTGCTCCTCATAGAAGGTGCGCTCACGCTTGACGTCGAGCGTCAGCCGCGGGTCGGCCTCGAGGCGCCGCTTCAGCGCCTCGAACTGCGATGGGTCGGCGAGCCGCGCGGCGACTGATGAGAACGCCGTCCGCCGGAACGCCTGGATCATCTGTTCGCCGTCCCCCCACACCTCGGAGTCGAACGCTGACCCGCCGGCGTCGAACACGCCGACCACCGTCCAGTCGCGACCGCCAAAGCGCAGCCGTTCGCCGATGCCTGTGCCGTCGAAGCGCTCGGCGATGCTCCTGCCCACCGTGATTTCGGTACTGTCGGGTCGAAACATTCGTCCTGCGGTCACCTGGACCTGCGGGCGGATGGCAAGGCCCTGCGCCCCAACCCCGCGTACGGTCACGTTGGTCAGTACCCCGGTGCTGCGCTTGGGCTGCGTGATCAGGACGACCACCTCCTTCGATGCCATCCGCACCCCGCCAGGGCCGATTGCAATTTCGGGCTGGCTTTCTATAATCGCCGCTTGCGCGCGGGCGACCCCGCTCTGGATCTCCGTGCCAGAGGAGCGGCGCGTAACGAGAATATTGTCGGGTTGCCCTGTCGCGACCAACGTCTTCTTGAGTCCAGCGTCGAGCATCATCACCGCGGCGAACACAAAGACGACGAGCGCCATTCCGCCCGCGGTGAGCGCGGTAGTGAACTTGCGAGCCCAGAGGTTGCGTACACTGTACGCGATGGGGATCGGCATAGGTCCGCCTCTGCGATCACCCGATCGCGCGTAGCCCTTCCACAATCCTCACCGTCGCTGCCCGTCGCCCGGGCACTGCCGCCGCGGCAACGCCGACCCCGAGCGCACAGATGACTTGCAGCAAGACGGTCTCGCCGCTCACCTTAAACACGGGGAACAGCGTACCCACCTTTGCCGCAAACCAATCGGCGACTGGAAATGTGGCCGCGATGCCGATTACCGCGCCGGTGACGGCGATTGCGATCGATTCGCCGAGGATAAGCGTCACGATGTAGCTAGGCGAAAAACCAAGGGTCTTGAGCGTCGCGTATTCGACGAGTCGCTCGCGAGCGGTCATCGCCATGGTGTTCGCCATCACCGCGAGGATGATCACGATTACCACATAGGACACAATCCTGATCGCGATGACAAGCGCCTCCGTCTGCTTGACAAAGCCGATCTGAAATGCGCGCTCGGTTTCGGTCAATGTCTCGGCAAGCGAATTCTTGAACAGCGCATCAATGGCATGACTCACTTCGGCTACGCGGTCGGCGTCAATCACGTCAACGAGATACACACCGACCTGATCGGTCTGGCGTCCGGTGCGTTTTTTTATCGTCTCGTTGAGGTACTCCCAGTGAAAAAACATCTGCGAGGTATCGGTCTTTGTGTCGATGCCGTCGTAGATGGCGCGTACCGTGAACTCCCAGGTACCTGGGTAGATTGTCCCGCGTAACGGCAGCGCGTCGCCGACCTGAAGGTGATATGTGTCAGCAATCTTGCGGCCGATGACAGCACCCTTGCGATCACGCAGAAAGGCCGTGAACTCTGGCAGCGTGACGAGGTATTCTGGGTACATGGCGAAATAGGTGCGCGGCTCGATGGCGAACTGAGGAAAGAAGTTTTTGGGGTCCTGATAGATGCCGGCGAACCACGTCGCGTGCGATACGGCGCGCACACCGTCAACGGCGCGGATCTGGTCACGATAACTGAGCGGGAGGGGAAAGACCAGTGAGACCGAGTTGCGCGTCACGAGCCGCGTCGGCGCCGCGCCCGCCGCGCCGGCGTACCACGCATCCACGACCGTCTGCAGCAGTCCGAACGACAGGATCGCCACGACCAGCCCGAGCAGCGTAAGCGCGGTGCGCAGCCTGTGGCGCAGCGCATTGCGGAGGATGAGCTTCAGGAGTTGCACCGGGCATTCACCTCAGTGACTGCTCGTGCACGTCGGCAGCCGTCGACAGCTCGCCTTTGTCGAGGTACATGATCGCATGGGCTTGGTCGGCGGCGCGGCGGTCGTGCGTGACCATCACGATCGTCTTGCCGAGGTCGGTGTTCAGGCGGTCCATGAGCGTGAGCACCTCCTCAGCCGAGTGGCGGTCGAGGTCGCCGGTCGGCTCGTCGGCCACGATCAGCCGCGGGTCGGCAATGATCGCACGCGCGATCGCGACACGCTGCTGCTGCCCGCCGGAGAGCTCCGATGGGTAGTGGGCCATGCGGTCCGACAAACCGACGAGATCGAGCGCCGCCTCCACATGCTCGCGCCGCTCGCGGCGGGTGAGGCGCGTCAGCGTGAGCGGTAGCTCGACGTTCTCGAAGGCTGTCAGGACCGGTATGAGGTTGTAGAACTGGAAGATGAAACCGACCGTTCCCGCGCGCCAGTCGGCAAGCTCAGTCTCTGACAGCCGGGTGATATCAACGCCGTCGAAGAGGATCTCCCCGGCGTCGGGTTTGTCGATGCCGGCGATCAGATTGAGCAGCGTCGACTTACCCGACCCAGACGGGCCCATCAGGCCAAGGAAGTCGCCCGCGCGCACCTTGAGTGTGATGTCGGTCAGCACGCGCACGATCTGCCCGCCGCGCCGGTAAGATTTTGCGACATTGCGGATGTTGATCAGGGGTAGCGAGGCGGTGATGTTACCCATCAGCAGTTGCCTCTCGCGGTCACTTCCGGTCCACCTTGACGCGCGTACCGTCGGCGAGCCTGTCGAGGGGTCTAAGGACGATTTTCTCCCCTGCCTGAATGCCGCTTATCTCGATCAGATCGCCGAGCGCGCGGCCAGTTTCGATCTGGGTGCGCATTGCCCTGCCGTCTTTCAGGACGAAGACGACCTTCGCGCCGTTGCGCTCGATAACCGCCTGTCTCGGGACGGCGGTGACCGGCCTCCGATCGGCCGGCGCGACCTCGCGTTCAAGGAACGCGACCTTCGCGCTCATATCCGGCAGCACGCGCTGGTCGCGGTCCGCGAATCCGATCTTGACCATCACTGTCGCCTTCGCGCGGTCGACGGTCGGAACGATGCGGTTCACCACGCCGGCAAAGCGCGTCTCGGGCACGGCGTCGAGCTGAATCTCACACGGCTGGCCGACCTTGATCCGACCGAGCGAGGACTCCGCTACGTCGGCCTCGACCTCGAGCGTCGACATATCGGCGATGGTCACGACCGCGCCCTTTGTATCCATGGCGCTTGAGAACGGGGTGATGTTGTCGCCGACGTTCGCGTTCTTGGTGAGCACGACCCCGTCGAACGGCGCGCGGATCAGCGTCTGATCGAACGAGACGTCCGCCGCCTTCAGGTTTGCCCGTGCGACCGCGATAGAGGCTTCGCTCGACTGTGCCGCCGCGCGCGCTTTGTCGGCCCGCGCCACCGCAGTGTCAAGCTCCAAGTGACTGATGTAGTTGTTCTGCCACAGCTCGCGCCAGCGCGCCAAAGTGCGTTCGGCGTCGCGCAGCTCAGTCTGCGCCTGCTCGAGGTTCGCCGTGGTGACCTTGACGTTCGCCGCTGCCTGCTCGCGGGCCGCTGCGACGTCGCGGCTCTCGATCCGCGCGATGACCTCGTCCTTCTTGACACGGCTGCCTTCCATCACGCCGAGCCATTCGAGACGCCCCGTCGCCTTCGACGCCACCGCGGCCTTGCGCTGCGCGACGACGTAGCCGGTGGCGTTCAGTGCGGTGACCGCCTGCGACGGATAGGCGGTCGTGACCGCGGCGGTCTCCACCGTCACAGGGCCGCTGAGGCTGCCGGAGAATCCGAGCACAGCCGCAGCGACCAATAGGGCGAGGCCCGCCGCCCAGGGCCACAGGCGGCGGCGCGCGCGCGGTGTGCGGGCCGCGGTCCGGTCAATGCTCAACTTGGAAAGATCGGGATTGCCCAAGACATACCTCCGGTCAGCTCGGAGTGGTGGAGAGCTCCTGGAGCAGCCGACCGAGGCGAGCGCAGACCGCCTTCGTCCGAAGGCCCAGTCCGACCAGGCGAGGAAGGGTGAACGGATGCGTGATCAGGTATTGCATTAATCGAGGCAGGTGTGGTTCCCCCTCCGTGTTGAGGAACTGATCGAAGCCGATCGCGAGATCTTCATGAACCGGATCGAGGACCCCACGAACGGCCAGAAAAGGGACCGAGCAGGCCGAGGCCGCCGACGCGACGGCTGCGCTCTCCATATCCAGAGCCATGGCGCCGGACTCCGCCGCCAGTCGGTGCTTTTCCTCCGCCGTCAGCACGATGCGGTCGACAGTGAGGATGGGCCCGAGATAGTGCCGACTGTCCCATCGTCGGATAACGATCAAGGCCGCGTCCTGTAAGCCGGAATCGCATGGGAAGCTCTCCAGCCTCGGACCCTGTTCTCCGCGTAAGACCTGTCTCGAGTCGCGTCGAAGGATCACCCGGTCTCCTACAATCAGATCCCCTGTCCGTAACTGAGGACTCAGCCCGCCTGCGACGCCGAGCGACAAGGCGGCGGCGACAGGTGCTTTTTCAAAGAGGCGGCGGGCAGCGGATTCGGCGTTATCGGGACCCACTCCGGTCCTTGCCAGCAGCAGATCACGGCCCTCTACCTCAACCCGAACTATCGAGGCCGATCGATAGGTCGGTTGCAAGGCTGTGGCGATGGGCTTCATCTCTGCCTGAGTCGCCACGAAGACGGCGAACGGCGCGCCGCGGACTTCGCTAGTCCGAGGGTGTCGCGCCGTCTTCATCGTGGCCGGAAGCGGCCTTTTGGAGAAGGGTGCGATACAGGGAAAGGGCCCAGAGCGGAAAGTAGAGCCGGTAGAGATGATACCGAAGATAAAAGACGCGAGGGAATCCTGTTCCCGTGAATTCTCGTTCCTCCCACCCGCCATCCGTGCCCTGGGTCTGGAGGAGGTAGTCGATGCCCCTTTTCACTGCTGGATGCTGGATGACGCCGGCGTGCAAGAGTCCCAGGAGCGCCCAGGCGGTCTGGGAGGCGGTGCTTGGACCTTGGCCGGCTGTCCGCGGGTCCTCGTAGGAATAGCACGATTCGCCCCAGCCGCCGTCCGGGTTCTGATGACCGATCAGCCAGTCAACCGCTCGCCGGATGTACGGCTGGTCCATCCGCTCTCCGATGGATCGAAGGCCAGCCAGAACCGACCAGGTGCCGTAGATGTAGTTGACCCCCCACCGACCGAACCAGCACCCCTCAGGCTTCTGCTCGCGCTTGAGGAACGCGATCGCGCGCTGAGCCACAGGGGCCGAGCAGGTCCAACCCAGATAGCCGAGCATCTCGAGCATCCGTCCGGTCAGGTCCTCCGTGGGCGGATCGACCAGCGCCTTGTGGTCCGCGAAAGGAATCTCGTTCAGGAACAACTTGTTGTTGTCCTTGTCGTATGATGCCCAGCCCCCATCGCTTGACTGCATCGGCAGGACCCACTTGAGCGCCTGGTTAAGCGCCGCGTCTTTCGTCGCCTGATCGGGGAATTTGGTCTTGATCAAGGCGGTCATCACCACCGCGCTGTCGTCGACATCGGGATAGAACTCATTCTCGAACTGAAAGTACCAGCCGCCCGGCTCGGCGTCCGGGGCCTTGACCTTCCAGTCCCCCACCGTTCGAGTCTGCTTCGAGAGCAGCCATTCGCACGCGCTGATGAGCGCAGGATGATCGGCGGGCAATCCTGATGCAATCAGCGCATTCATCGCCAGACAGGTGTCCCAGCTCGGGGGGAAACAGGGCTGTACGTGAAGGGTCCGATCGTCTTCTACCTCGAGGGCTTCGATCTGCTTGAAGGCCCTGGCTACCAAAGAGTGCTCGACCTCATAGCCTAAACAGCGCAACGCAATGACCGAATTCGCCATCGCCGGATAGATCCCGCCGAGGCCGCCTTCCCCCATGCGGCGAAGCATCCAGGCCGTGGCCTGCTCCATCGCCAACCGGCGGAGGTTCGGGATCGGATGCCACTCATACCAACGGAGCAGCTGGTCGGCTGCCAGGAAAAGATTTTGCTTCGAAAGCGGCTGCGGATCTTTGGGAAACCAGTAGTCATGCTTCGGCGCAGGCCCTTCACGAAGCTCTATGAGATCGGCGCCAGCGGGGACCGGTGTGACCGGCTTATGCGCGTAGATAATCATCAAAGGCGTCAGGACGGTCCTGGACCAGTAGGAGATTTCGTGCATATTGAAAAATGACCCTCTGGGGAGGAGGAACAGCTCGATCGGCATGGCCGGGACGCCGCGCCAATCGAACTGGCCGAAGAGGGCGAGCTTGAACTTGGTGAAGACGTTGGCGCGAAAGAGGCCGCCTTGACTAAGAATGACCTCTCGGGCCCGCCGCATGAACGGCTCCGCTTGGGAGTAGCCGCACAGTTTCAGCGCGAAATAGGCCTTGATGGTCGTGCTCAGGTGGCTCGGCCCGCCATAGTAAATGTTCCAGCCACCATCGGGCAGTTGCGTGTCGCGCAGGTAGGCCACAGCCTTCCGCTGCTTGGTCTCGTCCACCTTGCCGAGCAGGTGGCGGAGCATGATGTACTCGGAGGTCAGTGTGGAATCGGCCTCCAGTTCTGCCGCCCAATAGCCTGCGGGATCTTGCATGGCCAGGAGCCGAAACCGGGCCCGTGCGATTGCCTCGCCAAGCGGGTCTCTGTCAGCCCCCAGAGCGGTACTCATCACCTCAAGCTGCCGATCTCTTTCAGATGGTATCGGCATGGCGCCTACTCCAAAAAGTTCCAGATAATCATCCTCAGCATGTCCTTCGGGCTGTTTCGGAGCCCGCGGACGACGGAAGCCTCGAAGCCGGAGTGCATCTTGCAGTTCTGGCAGCGCGGGTCCTGACGCGACTCCCAGTAGTCCCAATCCACACTTTGCCAGAACTCCTCAAACGTCCGAAAGTACTTCTCCCCGATCAGGTAACATGGTCCCCTCCAGCCTTGTGGGGTATAGGTCACCGTGCTCCACGGCGAGCAGGGGTACTCGCGCAGGCCGGCCGCAAATTCGAGGAACATCGGGGTGGAGGTCAGTCGATATCGCTTCGACAGATCGAGAACCCTTCGGAACTTTTGGTGGATCTCCTCGCGAGCCAGAAAGAAATCGGACTCGATCGAGGCATAGTGATACCCTGGCGAGAGGAGCATCCCGTCCACCTGGTGCTCCCGCAGCAGACGGCACAACGCCTCGACCTCGTCAAGGTCGGTCTCCTTGAAGATGGTCGTGTTTGTCGTCATGCGGTAGCCCAACCGCTTGCCTTCCTTGATCATGTCGAGCGCCTTATCGAAAACGCCTTCCCTGTCGCAGACCTGATCGTGGGTCTGCCTCAGCCCGTCCAGGTGAATATTAAGCGTGAGCCGGTTATGTGGTGCGATCAGGCCATAGACGGTTCGATCAAGCAGCAATCCGTTCGTACACAGGTAAATGTGCCGCTTGCGGGCGATAATCCCCTCCACCAGCCCTTTCAGTTCAGGGTAGATGGTGGGCTCCCCGCCGCAGATCGAGACGACCGGGGCGCCCGAATCATCCGCCGCCTTCAGGCACTCATCCAGCGTCAACCGGTCCTCGATCCTCCCGGTATGCCGCTCCACGGAGCAGCCCAGACAGGCCAGGTTACAGGTGTACAGCGGTTCGAGCATGAGGACGAACGGATACCGCTTGTTCCCTTTGAGTCCGTGGCGGATCTGGTGCTTGATCATATCCGTTGTGATGTGCAGCGGAAATCTCATGATAGCACTCCGCGACCGACAAATCTGTGCACCGTTGACCACTGCCAGTAGCGTTTGAAGGCCATCCACGTAATTGGGATGTACAGCAAGACCCCGGTCATCCCCAGCAGCATCTCGCCAATGGCAAAGGTCATCGAGAGATTAAAAATCAGGATGAGGTAGTAGAGCGTGACGCCAAACAGGATCGGTTTCACCCCTCGGTCTAAGGTCGGCGCTGCCGAGAGCGCGCGATCGATCTGTTGAAACAGGGCGATTGTCACAAATCCCACAACCGCCCACCCGAGGAAATTGGTGACCGGTACGCCAAAATAAAACCCAGGTTCCGGATATTCGTAGATCTTTCCCAGGAACCAGCGGTCGCCCCTCAGCGCGACCGGGTCGATCACTACGTCGATCAACATGAACAGAAAGGCCGTCAGCGCCAGGACCGGCCAGGATCGCCGGACGGTGACAACCTCTCGCTTGTTTGCGCCGATAGGCAGCCTGAGCCACTGTGCCAGCGCGAAGCTGACGTAGGCAAGGAAGGTAAATGAGAGGGAATCCATGAATGGGACATTACTGATCCAGAGCTCTCGACCCTTGGTGTCTGGAATATAACTGTAGAAACCGAAAGGAATCCCGTTTCTGGTGGAGGAGTACTCGGCCGTAAACGCCACGACCCAAGCGATTCCGGTAAACAGGACAGTCCGCCGCCACCCAATGGCGACAGATGCCGCCGTCAGATAGAACGCCAGGAACACAAAAACATAGGGTCTTAGGAAAACTGTCGCAATAAAGAGTTGGATCGCTTCCGCCATTCAGCTCCCTCGTACTAACCGGTTACATGTTGCCCTGAATCCTGCGTGAACAGTCATGGGCTCAGTAGTAGGTCAGCGGGTCAGAGACGAAGTCGAAACCCAGCGTTCGGAGTTCTCCGGCCATCGGAATGGATACTACCCCAAGGGTAGGGTGCATTCCAAGTCGCAAACCTACCGTATTGTGGCAATATAGGCCACTGTGACTGATCAGCCATTGGCCGTTCACGCGGGAGTCTGATATATATCACATTCAACCTGGCGCTGGCAATCTTAAAAGAACGCCGTGTGATTGCAGGATGATTACAAAGGTAGGACCTCCCATCCAGCGATCAACGCGTAAGGACGGCCCCATGACGAGAGGGTGCTATCAACTTATCCTGTATCTGCCAAAGGCGATGGCGCTCCAGGTAGGAAGGCGGGGAACGTTCCTCTTTCCGGCAGGACGATATGTCTATACGGGTAGCGCGTTGAACGGCGTGGAAAGGCGCCTGGCCAGACATCAACGACAGAACAAGAGGCTGCATTGGCATATCGACTATCTCTTACGCTATGCCAGGATTACACGTGTCAAGGTATTTCCGACGCCGCGGCAAGTCGAATGCGCGCTGAATCGCAAGGCGCTCAGGCAGCCGGGGGCGCAGGTGGTCGCCAAAGGCTTTGGGTCCAGCGACTGCCGATGCGCGTCGCATCTGGTGTTCCTTGGGCAGTGACGAACGTGAAGCCTCATCGCGGGTACACCACGCGTTTCGCCTTATAGAGCCAGGAAGTGGTCCGGCAGATCATCTGTCGTAGAAGGCCTGGAAGGCATCCACCACATATTCCGCCATCGGCGGGGTCAGTTCCGGATAGATCGGCAGGGCCAATGCCTCTTTGGCAGCCTGTTCGGATACCGGCATATCCCCCTCCTTGTACCCGAGATACTTGAAGCAAGCCTGCAGGTGAAGCGGCACAGGGTAGTAGATGTCGTGGCCGATTCCTCGGGACTCCAGGAAATGACTCAGCTCATCTCGTCTAGGGGCTCTGATCACATATTGATTGAACACGTGTCGTTCATTCTTGGGAATTTCTGGAAGTCGGATATGGTGCTCCAAGCCTCTGCTGCGGAAGAGGGCATCATACCGCTCGGCATTATTGATCCGCTGCTTCGTCCACTGATCGAGGCGCGTGAGCTTGACGCTCAGGATGGCCGCCTGCAGTTCGTCAAGACGGAAGTTGCCGCCGAGAAGAGAATGGAGATATCTGGTTGACGCCCCGTGGTTTCGCAGAGCCACCAGTGTTGAGGCCAGGGAGGGGTCGTTGGTGATGACCATGCCGCCGTCACCGAAACCGCCCAGGTTTTTTGTCGGATAAAACGAGAAACAGCCTAACAGCCCGATGCAACCGGCCCTTCTACCGAATTCGTCCTCTGCCCCGATGGCCTGGGCGGCGTCTTCTATCACGGCGAGTTGGTGTTGAGCAGCCAACGCGCGGATCGGTTCCATCTCAGCGCAGCGACCGAACAGGTGGACGGGTAGGATTGCGCGGGTCCGCTCAGTAATCCGATCCGCGATCGGCTTCGGATCGATGGTGAAGCGGGTGGGATCGATATCGACAAAAACCGGCCTGGCCCCGGACCTGGCGATAGATCCTGCCGTAGCGATGAAGGTATAAGGGGTCGTGATGACCTCATCGCCTGCGCCGATGCCCAGGGCCATGAGAGCCAGCAGGAGGGCGTCGGTGCCTGAGGAGACGCCCACCGCGTGGGGAGCGCCACAATACCGCGCGATCTCCTCCTCAAGTCGGCGAACCCGAGGGCCAAGGACGAACTGCTGATCAGCGCACACCTCATCCATCGCGCGTCTGATCTCGCTCTTGATGGCGGCGTACTGGGCTTTAAGATCTAAAAAGGGGACTCGCATGTATTCGCATCCATATGAGAAAGCGCCTGTGCTGCTCACATTCCGTCCGGTAGTTTCAAAATTCTACGCATGTCTGCGGGCGAAGTCTACAGCTTTTTTATGTCGCTGCCAAACCGGAGCCCTGTGGTTACCAAAGTCCGCACCCTATGCACTTCGCCACCCCTTGAAAAATTTTCTTTTCTCACCTCCATTTTTTTCTTGCATTTCTGCCAAAACGCGATATAAGGCATTTGAACAAAGACGTACTGGGAGGTGAGTATCGAATAACAATTTCGCGAAGGGGGGTAGATCGTTGCAAGCACTCGGGAAACACCTGTTGGTGGAATTACACGGTTGTAACCCGGAGTCGCTGAAAAGCGCTGACGTTGTCAAGGAGATTCTGGTTTGCGCGGCGAATGCCTGTAAGGCTACCATCGTTGACACCTCCTTCCACGAGTTCAATCCTTTTGGTGTGAGCGGCGTGGTGGTGATCGCCGAATCTCACATCTCCATTCACACCTGGCCCGAATATCGGTATGCGGCGGTTGATATCTTCACCTGTGGAGATGTCCTCAGGCCGGAGGTGGCTGTTGACTACATCGCTGCCCGCTTTCGGTGTAAAAAGCCGTCGGTAGTCGAGATGCGGCGGGGCATCATCCCGGGACACGTAGGGAAGCTGATGCACAAATTCAGCTCGCCCATAGAGAAGGCTGTCGATGCCGATCAAGAACTTTCGCTGGTTCATTGAAGCGTTGAGCCCCGAGGAGGGGCACTTGCACGGCATTCGACGCGCCCTGTTCTCCGCCCAGACCCCCTTTCAGTCGCTCGACATCATGGAACTCGGCAGCTACGGGAAGGCCCTTATCCTCGACGGCAAGATCCAGTCAAGTCTCTTCGATGAGTTCATCTACCACGAGACATTGGTGCATCCGGCGATGTTCAGTCATCCCGCCCCCAAAAAGGTGTTTATTGTAGGCGGCGGGGAAGGGGCTACGTTGCGGGAAGTGCTTCGGCACCCCACCGTAGAACGGGCCCTGATGGTGGACATTGATGAGGAGGTTGTCAACCGATGTAAGGAGTTGTTGCCCGAGTGGCATAAAGGCGCGTTCGACGATCCGCGCGCCGAGATCCGCTTCCTGGATGCCAGACGCTACCTGGAAGAGACGGATGAGCGGTTCGATGTGATCATCATCGACATCTCGGAACCGGTGGAAGAGGGTCCGGCCTATCTTCTCTTTACACGGGAGTTTTACCATATTGTCTATCGATGTCTGACGGATCAGGGGATCATCGCGTTGCAAGCCGGCTCGGTGAGTCTCGCCGACCTTTCCTGCTTTACTGCCATACACCAAACCTTGCGAACTGTATTTCCCGTTGTAGCCCCCTACTGGGCTAACATACCCAGCTTCGCCCTTCCCTGGGGATTCTCCGTGGCCTCCAAGCGGCCTGACCCACGAGCGTTGGGACCGGGTACCATCGATCGTCTCATCGCCGAACGGATCGGGCCTGATCTTCGGTATTACGATGGCCTGACGCATCAGATGTCCTTTCTCCTCCCAAAGTACGTGCGTCGGCACCTTGAGGAGGAGAAGCGGATCATTGAAGACAACTCCCCCCTCTTTACCTTCCACTGAAAAGCCAGGGCATAGGAGTTGGGGTGTAACCCTGTCTGACTAATGGTTTCCGAACGACAGTATAGAACCCCTCTCTTCGATGCGATGGTCAACCTTGCGGAGAGTCGGAAGGTCTCTTTTCACACCCCGGGGCACAAGAGCGGCAAGGGTATCTCGACGCGCTTTCGAAAGTTCGTCGGCCCCAAGATCTTTACCATCGACCTGACAACGCTTGATGAGGTCGATTGCCTGCAGCGGCCGGTGGGGGTCATCAAGGAGGCCCAGGAACTGGCCGCCGAGGCGTACGGGGCCGACCATTCCTTCTTTCTGATCAACGGGACCACTGGCGGCAATCATGCGATGATCCTGTCTACCGCCAGCCCTGGAGAAGAGATCCTCATCGCGAGGAACGCGCATAAATCGATCCTGACCGGGATCATCCTCAGCGGCGCCACACCGCGGTTCTTCCTGCCGGCCTTCGATCAGGATCTGGGTATGCTGTTAAACGTAACGGCCGAAGATGTCGGACGCGCCATCGCTCAGTATCCGAAGGCCAAGACCCTTTCTCTGACCACTCCCAATTACTACGGCGTGACGGCCGACTTGCGCGCCATCGTCTCCCTGGCCAAGCGCCGGGGAATCCTGACGCTGGTGGATGAGGCCCACGGCCCCCACCTCCATTTTCACCCGGCCCTGCCCACGTCGGCGCTCGACGCCGGAGCCGATCTCTGTGTCCAGTCCACCCATAAAATCCTGGGAGGCATGACTCAGTCCTCTATGCTGCATCTGAAAGGCCCAGCTATCGATTACCCCAGGGTTGTGAAGTTGCTGCTTCTCCTTCAAAGCACCAGCCCCTCCTACATTCTGATGGCCTCGTTAGATCTGGCCAGAATGCAGATGGCGACCGAAGGGGAGAAGCTCTTAGGCAAAGCCATCAATCTGGCGCAAGACGCCAGGGACCGCATCAATCGGATTCCCGGCCTGTTCTGCTTTGGTGAGACCGATCTGCGCGGCAGTGATTTCTTCCTGGATGTAACGAAACTTACCATCTGCGTCAAACAACTCGGTCTCAGCGGGTTCGAGGTTTCTGCTCTCCTGAACACCGAGTTCGGCATTCAGGTAGAGATGGCCGACCTGTTCAATATTCTGGTGATCGTCAGTATCGGGGACAGAAGGGACGACCTGGACCGATTGGTGGCGGCGCTGGGCAGCGTGGCTGAGCGCGGCGCCCGCTCCCAAAATCTGCAAGCCATCCCCTCCCTGCTTCCGCCCCTTGGTCAGCAGTTCCATCAGTCTCCGCGGGATGCCTTCTTTGCTCCCTCGGAGTATCTGCCGCTTGCCAAAGCGGAGGGACGCATCAGCGCCGACATTGTGACCATCTACCCCCCCGGCGTGCCTGTCCTTGTACCCGGCGAAGAGGTAGGATCTTCGGCCATCGACTACCTGCGCTCACTTGCCTCCTACGGCGCGAGAATCGACGGAGTCCTGGAGTTGGACGAACCTCAGATTCGCGTCGTGCGCGATTGAGCCCGCCACCTCGAACTTTTCCATTGCTTTTTCACCACCTTTTCCGTATATTTTGCCGTCCGATTGTTCCCGATGTGTTGCCTTTCATTGAAGAGACGAGCAAGGCATCATGAAAAAAACTGTGCAATGGAAGATCCTCTCCCTGCTGCTGGTAACAGTGATAGCCGGCTACTATCTCTTTCCCACGCTGTCCAGCCGGTCGTCGCTCCCCTCGCTATTGCCACCGCTACTTCCGCGAGCTGAGCGACTCAACCTTGGGCTCGATCTGCAAGGGGGGATGCACTTGGTGTTGGAGGTCGTGACCGAGAAAGCGGTGGAAAACACTGTTGATCGGCTGATTGCCGAGTTCCGTCGGGAAACCGAGAAAGAGAATATCCCTATCGAGCGGATGACTCGCGAGGGGCTCGACCGGATCAGAATCAAGCTTCAGGCGAAGGAAGGCCTGGAGGGCCTGCGTCGCATCCTGAAGAGCTACAGCAATCTGCAACAGTCCGGCGGCACTGATCCGGCTGAACTGGTCCTGAGCCTTGCCTCGAGTGAAATGAAGCGGATACAGGAGTCCGCTGTCCGACAAAGCCTGGAAACCATCCGGAATCGTGTCGATCAGTTCGGCGTGGCCGAGCCGCACATCGTACAGGAAGGAGACCGACGGATCGTGGTCCAGCTTCCCGGCATCAAGGATCCGCAGCGAGCGATCAATCTGATCGGCAAGACCGCCCTCCTGGAGTTTAAATTGGTGGCAGAGGATGCCAATCTTGCTGAGGCCGTGGCGGGAAAGGTCCCGGAGGGCGACGAGCTTCTCTATATGCGCCGCACGAACGAGCAGGAAAAGGCGGGCAAGGTTCCCATTGTGGTGCAAAAGCGGGCCGTCTTAACCGGCGACCTGCTCACCTCGGCTCAGGTACAGATCGATAGCCGGACCAACGAACCGGTGGTCTCGATAGAATTCGATCGGGAGGGTACCCGACTCTTCGGTGAGGCTACGGCGGCCAATGTGGGCCGACGCCTGGCCGTTGTGCTGGATGACACCGTCTATTCGGCGCCGGTCATCAGGGAGAAGATCCCCGGCGGTAAGGCCCAGATCTCCGGGAGCTTCACCACGGAGGACGCCAGGGACTTGGCGATCGTGTTGCGGGCCGGTGCGCTTCCCGCGCCTGTCAATATCATTTCGAATCTGACGGTCGGCCCGTCGCTGGGCCTGGACTCTATCGAAAAGGGTGTGCGGGCTGCGATCCTGGGCGGCGTCCTCGTCATTGCTTTCATGGCAGTCTACTACAAGTTGTCCGGGGTCATCGCCAACTTTGCGTTGCTGTTGAACCTCATCTGGTTGGTAGGGGCGTTGGCCAGTCTCAGGGCTACGTTGACGCTGCCTGGCATTGCGGGCATCATCCTTGGGATCGGGATGGCGGTGGACTCCAACGTGCTGATCTTAGAGCGGATTCGTGAAGAGCTCCGATTGGGAAAGACGGTCCGGTCGGCCATTGATGGGGGCTACGACAAAGCCTTCCTGACCATTATCGACTCTCATGTGACGACGCTGATTACTGCGTTTGCATTGTTCTTATTCGGGACAGGGCCGGTGAAAGGGTTCGCGGTTACTCTGAGCCTCGGAGTGATCTTCAACCTGGTGACGGCCTTGACGGGGACCAGAGTAGTCTACGATTGGATGACTCAGCGGTGGAACCTGAAGACCCTCAGCATCTAAGAAAGGAAGCGTTCAGGTATCAGCTGTCAGCTATCAGGAAGAGCGTCCTGGCTGCTTGCTGACCGCTAATCGCTGAACGCTTACTGCTGCTCAATGATTGAGATACTTGGCAAGACACGGGTCGATTTCGTTGCCTGGCGGCGGATTGCGTTCGTGGTGTCGTCGGTTCTCTGCCTTCTCGGAATTGTCTCGATTATTCAGATCGGGCGTGGCGCGGCGAATCTCGGGATTGACTTTGCCGGCGGCACCTCTGTGCAACTCAAGTTCAGTAAGCCGGTGGATATTGGGCGGGTCAGGGCGCTGCTGGCAGAGAATGGTCTAAAGGATAGTGAGCCTCAGCAGTTCGCCGGTGGGGACCGCATCATGGTTCGCTTGAAGCGGGCGGAGGGCAGTCAGGTGGGAATGGCCCAGCGGGTGCAAGAGATCTTCTCGAAGGGGTTGCCTGACAATCCGTTCATGGTGGAGGGAACAAATGAGGTCGGGCCGGCCATTGGGCAGGACCTCCAAAAAGCCGCCCTGTGGGCCATCGCTATTTCCATGATCGGCATCATCGCCTATATCGCCTGGCGCTTTGAGTTCAAGTTCGGGGTGGCGGCGGCCATCGCTACCTTTCATGATATCCTGGCTGTTCTGGGGTTATTCACTGTGTTGAACCGGGAGATTACCCTCCTCATTGTTACTGCGTTGCTCACCCTCGCCGGCTATTCGCTGACAGATACCGTGGTGGTCTTCGACCGGATCCGTGAGAATCTTCGAGGCCGGCGGAAAGAATCGCTGGGAGAGGTCATCAATATGAGCATCAACGAGGTCTTGAGCCGGACGATCGTGACGTCGCTGACAGTGCTCTTGGTCTTGCTCGCCCTCTTTGTGCTTGGCGGGGAGGTGCTCCACGATTTCTCCCTTGCGCTGATCGCCGGTGTCTGTGTCGGCACCTACTCTTCCTGGTTTGTGGCCTCCCCTATTGTCTTTGAGTGGCGCACGTGGGAGCGGGCCAAACTGAAAGCTCCCGTCAAGGCCAAAGCTAAGGGATAAACAGCAGCAACCCTCTGTTGCAGAACCATTTCCTCTTTTCTCCTTGACAATCTAATCCGCCATAAGGTAATAGCTCCGGTAAGATCGCGATTGATCGATTCACCTGTTCGTTCCAGACGCCAGGTTCCGCGTTCCAAATAACAAACCTGCGAAAGGCGAAAATGGCACCTGGGACCTGGAACAGCTTTTCAGTCTGGGATCTGGAGCCCGGAACATGGAATCTGGAATCTCTCATTCGCATCGGGATATCGCTGAGGCGATATTCCGTGAGAGCGCTGGGCTCAAGCTGGCCTTTCTGGAAGGTCACCTGGACCTGGTGACTCGGGCGGCAGGAGCCATCGCGGGGGCCCTACGGGCCGGACGGAAGGTTTTGGTGTTCGGTAACGGCGGAAGCGCGGCCGACGCCCAGCATATTGCAAGTGAACTCGTAAACTGTTTCCTGCTCGATCGGCCGGCGCTGCCTGCTATCGCGCTTACGACCGACGGCTCTATTCTGACCAGCATCAGCAATGACCGGGAGTACGCTCAGGTCTTTGCCCGCCAGGTTGAAGCCCTGGGCTCTGCCGGTGAC
This sequence comes from Candidatus Methylomirabilota bacterium, assembly GCA_028869615.1. Lineage (GTDB taxonomy): Bacteria > Methylomirabilota > Methylomirabilia > Methylomirabilales > Methylomirabilaceae > Methylomirabilis. The sequence continues at coordinate 17,544 of JAGWRQ010000006.1, forward strand.
GTCGCCATCGGGATCAGCACAAGCGGCCGGTCTCCCAGTGTCGTGTGTGGGATTGAAACGGCGGGCAGGTTGAAGCTCTGTACCGTCGCGTTCACCGGCGGGGATGGAGGCAAGCTCGCCGGGCTGGCAGACTATGCATTCGTGGTCCCCTCTCGATCAACACCCAGGATTCAGGAGGTCCACGCAACGCTCGGTCACGCCCTCTGTCAACTGGTTGAGACTGAGCTATTCGGCGTGCTGTAGGTAAGGGGGAGCCCGTGGAAAGAGGGAAAAGGTGGGTCGCTCTCATCACGTTGGGTATCCTCTTCGCTACCGCTCTGTCGGCCTGGGCGAGGTCTTCGCGCCCCGCGAGGAGTCGGGAAGATCTTACCCTCCCGTCGGCCTCCGTCCTTCCTATTCGGCACACGCAGGCAAGTCGCATACAGGCAGATCGCCCCTCAGATGTGCTTGCGCCGACACGGCAGGCAGGTCGCTGGGGTGCTACCTCTGACCTCGGCTGGTTTCTGGCTGATCCCGAGCAGTTGAGTGCGGCGTCAGCGCTGTTAATGGATGCTGATACAGGCGCGATCTTGTTTGCTAGGCATCCCATGGAGCGACGCTCCCCGGCCAGCACAACAAAGATCATGACGGCGCTCCTCATCCTGGAGGAGGGGCGGCTGGACGATAAGGTAGTCATTAGTGAGCGGGCGGCCGCCGTCACGGGAACCGGATTGGGGCTGAGACGTGGCCAGCGGGTTTCGCTCAGGGACCTCCTGTGGGCGATCTTGCTCAAGTCTGCGAATGATGCCGCGTTGGCGGCTGCTGAGCATGTAGGGGGGAGCGAAGAGCGGTTCGTCGATATGATGAATGCGAAGGCGGCTTCACTTGGGATGCAGGGAACACATTTTGCGAATCCTCACGGACTTGACGATCCGGATCACTACTCAACCGCCCATGATTTGGCAATCCTCACCCGCCAGGCCTTGCACAGCCCGACATTCGCCCGCATGGTGCAGACCCGCGAGGCTTCGCTTGCCATCCTGACAGGGCGAAACGGAAGCAGAGTGAAACGGAGGGTCATCCGAACTCACAATCAACTTCTCGGGCAGTTCTTCGGCGCGGACGGTGTCAAGACCGGCTATACCGAACGGGCCGGTCGCTGCCTTGTGGCATCGGCCACGCGGGGCGACCATCAACTGATCGCTGTGCTCCTCAACGACACCCGTCGGTGGGCCGAGGCCGCCGCGCTGCTGGAGTACGGTTTCGCCGCGCTGGGCGGCGGGGCGCCCAGCCTCGGGGTTCCCAGTGGAAGCTCCGCTGACATGCCAAAAGGCGAAGGGGGCTGAGGCCGGCCCCTGTTGCAGCTACCCTGCGTCCCGCTTTTCTCCGCCTTCCCTATGGGAGACTTGCCGCCGGCAGCTCCAAGGTTTGGGTCGATCCATTCGCCTATTGTCTGCATCATGCCGATTCCATCTGTCATAGCGGCCGCGGATTTCATTCAATAGGAGGCAGCGCCAGTTATGGCCGGAACTGGGCAGCGAATTACGGAGCGAGAAGCCTGGTTGGCGCTCGGTCTGATTCCCGAGGTCGGCTCGGCAACGTTTCACCGCCTGGTGCAGGGGCTCGGGTCGGCTGAGGCCGTGCTCAGGGCAAATGTAGAGGCGCTCGCGCAGGTTCCAGGTATCAACCGACAGGTCGCGCAGGCCGTCGCCTCCTTTCCCTGGCAGGATGCCCTTGATCGGGAACTACGAGTGATCGAGACGAGAGGTTTCGATCTGATACGGTTCGGTGACGGGGGATATCCCGAACTGCTGGCAGCCATCCATTCCCCCCCGCCGATCCTCTATCTGCGGGGTACGATGAGACCGGAAGATCGGGTAGCTGTCGCGATTGTCGGTTCCCGAATGGCCAGCCCTTACGGCAGCGCGATAGCCGAGCAGATCAGCGGGGAGCTGGCACAGCGCGGCGTGACGATTGTGAGCGGGATGGCTCGCGGGATCGATGCGGCGGCGCATCGAGGAGCGCTGCGCGCCGGCGGCCGGACCATCGCCGTACTGGGGTGCGGACTGGGGGTGACCTATCCCTCGGAGCATGCAGAGCTCGCCGACCAGATTGCCGCACAGGGCGCCCTGATCAGCGAGTTCCCCATCTTCACGCCGCCCAAGCCGAGCCACTTCCCCCAGCGTAACCGGATCATCAGCGGCCTGGCGCGCGGTGTCGTGGTCATTGAAGCCGGGCTTGACAGCGGGGCGCTGATTACCGCCAATTATGCGCTTGAGCAGGGACGCGACGTCTTCGCCGTCCCCGGGCAGGTCACATCCCGCTTCAGTCGCGGGTGCCATCAGCTTATCAAGGCAGGCGCCAAACTGACGGAAGGCTGGGAGGATATCTGGGAGGAGATTGAGCCACAGGTGGTCACCCCGGCGCAGACCGTGCTGGATCTGTCCCTTGTGAGGAGTCCCCTTGAGCCGGAAGAGATCCTGATCGTCGATACCCTGGAAGCCGGGCCGATGCAGATCGATGACCTGATCGACCGGACTCAGCTTCCGGCCGGACAGATGGCCTCACTGCTGCTATCATTGATGCTCAAGGGCATGATTGAGGAGCTACCGGGAAAAAGTTTTGCGAAGCGGCTTCGGCCATCCAAGAATAGGGTATAGGGGCTAGGGTAGAGGGTAGAGAGGGGCAAAGGGTCGCTTTGGTAGTCCTTTACCCTAAACCCTAGACCCTGATCTTTCGGGAGGAACAACAGAACGTGCCAAAGTCATTGGTGGTTGTCGAGTCGCCTGCGAAGGCCAAGACGATCGGTAAATATCTCGGAAAGGGGTTCGTCGTGACGGCCTCAATGGGCCATGTCCGCGATCTGCCCGCTAAGTCGCTGAGCGTTGATATTGAGCACGATTTCGCCCCGCAGTACGAGATTATCGCAGGGCGAGAGAAGATTTTGTCGGTGTTGAGGAAGGCGGCCAAGAGTGCCGACGCGATTTATCTGGCGGCCGATCCGGATCGGGAGGGAGAGGCCATCTGCTGGCATCTCCAGCAGGAGCTCGGCACTGCCAAAAAACCGGTCCATCGCGTGACCTTCAACGAGATCACGAAGCCGGCGGTGCGAGAGGCGTTCAACCATCCGTCCACCGTAGATCAGCGACTCGTCGATGCCCAGCAGGCCAGACGGATTCTGGATCGTCTGGTTGGCTACCAGATTAGTCCGCTCCTCTGGGACAAGGTCAAGCGCGGGCTTTCTGCTGGGCGGGTCCAGTCGGTCGCGCTGCGCCTCATCGTTGATCGAGAACAAGAGATTAAGGCGTTTGTCAAGACCGAGTATTGGTCGGTTGACGTTGCCTTGGAAGGCCGAACGCCCCCATCATTTGTGGCGGGGCTGTACAAGATCGACGGCGAGCGGGTGAGCTTGCCGAACCAGGACCAGACCGACCAGGTTGTCGAGGAGCTCCGCCGACAGGCGTTCCTGGTCACCGACCTGACCAAGAAGGAAAAGCGTCGCAATCCAGTCCCGCCGTTTACGACCAGTAAGCTGCAACAGGAAGCCGTTCGAAAACTTCGCTTCACAGCCAGGCGGGCGATGCAGATCGCTCAGCAACTCTATGAAGGGATCGAGATCGGCGAGGAGGGCGGCGTCGGCCTTATCACCTACATGCGGACCGACTCGGTCCGCGTCTCTCAGGAAGCCCAGACGGAAGCGGCTCGCTATATTGCCGAGCGATTCGGACAGACGTTTGTGCCGGATCGGCCTCCGGCCTATCGCAGCGGCCGTGGCGCCCAGGAGGCTCACGAGGCGATCCGCCCGACCTCGGTCTATCGGGATCCGGCATCGCTTCGGGAGTTTCTGACGAAGGATCAACTCGCCCTCTACACTCTCATTTGGAGCCGATTCGTTGCGTCTCAGATGCCGCCGGCTCTCTACGACGTCACCACTGTCACGATCCAGGGCGGGCGATTCACCCTCCGAGCCAGCGGTCGGCACCAGCGGTTCGCCGGCTTCATGCAGGTCTATATCGAAGGAAAAGATGAAGCATCCGAGATTAAGCCGGCGGAGGCCAAGGACGAAACAGCCGAGGAGACAGCCGTCGAGGAAGAGGCCGAACTGGCGCTCCCCCCTCTCGAGGTCGGCCAACAGTTGCGGCTGCTCGATGTGACCCCGGCCCAGCACTTTACGCAGCCACCGCCCCGCTACACCGAGGCGACCTTGGTCAAGGAGTTGGAGGAGCGTGGGATCGGGCGCCCCAGCACCTACGCGGCCATCCTGAGTGTCATCCAGAACCGCGATTATGTAGTGAAGACACAGGGTAAGTTCCGACCGACTGAGCTGGGTGGGATCGTCGTGGACCTGTTGGTGGAAAGCTTCCCTCGCGTGATGGACTACGAGTTTACGGCCAGGATGGAGACCACCCTGGATGAGATCGAAGAGGGGCAGAAGAACTGGCTTGAGGAGATGCATCGCTTCTATAGGCCATTCTCCCAATGGGTGAAAGAGGCCGCCGTCGGTATGCGGAATATCAAGGCGATGGAGGAAAAGACCGAGGAGATCTGCGAGCGGTGCGGTAGTCGGATGGTGATCCGCTGGGGTCGGTTCGGCCGTTTCCTGGCTTGCGCCAATTACCCGGAGTGCAAGGGCACGCGCGAGTTGACAGCCGAACTCAAAGGAGAGCACGCGACGGATGAGGATGTCAGCGCGTCCGCTGAGGCTGAGGCAATACCTTGCGACAACTGCGGACGGCCTATGGTGATGAAGCGCGGCCGCTTCGGACCCTTCCTGGGTTGTTCTGGGTACCCTGAGTGCAAGACGATCCGGAAGCTCTCGCCGGCGGAGGCTGCGAGCGCTCGGCCTGCACCGCAGCCGACCGACGAGGTCTGTGAAAAGTGCGGCAACCCGATGGTATTACGAGAGGGACGCTTCGGCCGCTTTCTCTCCTGCTCAACCTATCCCACCTGCAAGCACGTGAAGCCCATCTCGATTGGGGTCAACTGTCCGCAATGCGGTAGCCCTCTCTCGGAGCGACGCACCAAACGGGGCCGGGTCTTCTATGGGTGCACCGCTTATCCCAAGTGCGCCTTTGCCATCTGGGATCGTCCGATCCAGGAACCCTGCCCACGGTGCGGGGCCGCCTTCCTGGTGGAGAAGAAGCTGAAGGGTGGGGGGGTCTCAATCCGTTGTGCTGCGGAGGGCTGCGCCTACGTGCGGGAGACGGATGCGGCAATAAAGGCGAAAACGTGACCGAGATCGTCGTAGTCGGCGGAGGCTTGGCCGGAAGCGAAGCGGCCTGGCAGGTCGCGGAACGGGGAGCCCGCGTGCGCCTCTACGAGATGCGGCCGGCCAGCTTCACGCCCGCCCACAAGACTGACTGGTTGGCCGAGCTTGTCTGCAGCAACTCCCTGAAGTCGGATTCGCCGGATGATTGTCACGGTCTGTTAAAGCGGGAACTCACCGCGTATAGATCGGTGATTATGGCTGCCGCGCGGGCGCACGCCATCCCTGCCGGATCGGCGCTGGCCGTTGATCGTGAGGCCTTTGCGGCTGAAGTAACCGCCAGGCTCACGCGCCACCCGCGTATCACCATTGTTCGGGACGAGGTCAAGGCGATCCCGGACGAGAGGCCGGTGATTATCGCCACCGGTCCGTTAACCTCCGACCGCCTGGCCGGTGCGCTGCGCGATCGATTCGTAAGCTATTTGGCATCAGCGGACCCGTCTGCCGATACACGAGACCTGCTCTATTTTTATGACGCTATCTCGCCGATCATTGCCGCCGATTCTATTGATCGCACCGTGGCATTTGCCGCCTCTCGTTACGACAAGGGAGGGGACGATTATCTGAACTGTCCTCTTACGCGGGAGGCGTATCAGTGTTTTCGGGAAGCGATCAGGACTGCGGAGCCGACGCCGATCCACCCGTTCGAAGAGGCGCGATACTTCGAACGGTGCCTTCCTATCGAGGTGCTGGCGGCTCGTGGCGAGGACACCTTGCGGTTCGGGCCGATGAAACCGGTGGGTTTGATCGATCCCAAGACCGGGTGCCGGCCCTACGCCGTCGTCCAACTCCGGCTGGAGAATCGGGAAGGGACTATGTACAACATGGTGGGGTTTCAGACACGCCTGAAGTGGGGCGAGCAACGCCGGATTCTCCAGACAATTCCCGGTCTCAGCGGCGCTGAGTTCCTCCGATACGGGTCTATCCATCGCAACACGTTCATCGCTGCGCCGGCGCTGCTCCAGGAGACGATGCAGTTCAAGGGGAATCCGGGGATCTTGCTGGCCGGACAACTCACCGGCGTAGAGGGGTACTTGGAATCGGCCGGGACCGGACTGCTGGCCGGGATCAACGCGGTCAAACTTCTGTACCGCGAGGAGCCGATCGTGCTTCCGCCGACCACCGCCCTCGGGTCCCTGATCCGTCACATCTGTCATGCGAACCTCCGCGACTTCCAGCCGATGAATGTCAACTTCGGCCTGCTGCCGCCCCTCGATAAGCCAATCCGAGCGAAGCGCGAAAGACGGCAGGCCCTCGCCCACCGCGCCCTCCACGACTTGTCTGGTCTGACCTGAGCATCGCGGGGAGGCGGGGACCAACTACAGTGCGAGGGTACTCCATGGTGACCCCGCAGGACCCGGTGGACAGCCTGTCGCGGATTTTATCGGACCTAACTTCTCCCGTCTCCGGGTCCTTGACCCTTCGAGGGTGAAGCCAGAAATGCATTCCTGACCTTCTGATTCCCGGTCCGACGGCTCTCTGCTCCTACCGTATCTGGGCATTCTGTCAGAAGAGATTGCGGTATCTTTTCCTGTATAGCGCTGGCGATTCCGATCATCCTTATACGGCGCTCTGCACTCCACTGACCAGGCGTGTTTTTCCTTGACACCTACCTGCCCCCGCAGTAGACTTCCGTCCAATTGTTGCCTCTGCCATCGGTCAGGACGACGCCGGATATCAAGCACACGCACACGGGAGAAGGGATAGATGCGTTCACAACGAGGTCGACGGATCGGTATCGCGGGGCTGCTCGTCCTGGGGCTCACCCTGGCGTGCACGGTGCGTGCAGCGGTCGCCGCCCTCCCCCCTAAGCAGACCCTCGCTGACCTGCCCCTGCCGGCCCAGGCCGCCATCTCGAGCGCGCTGGGGCAGGACAGCCCGGCCTACCACGCCACGGCCCACGGGACCACGGTGCGCGTGGAGAACCCCCGCCACGGCCTGACTGCCACCTTCCGCCCCACCGGCCTGCACCTGCACGTCGGCGCGGCCACCTGGGGCCTGCGCTACCA